>NZ_CABSTC010000001.1:0-53824 GCF_902480485.1 uncultured Negativicoccus sp.
CGATACGAGCCATTTGAACGATCAAGGTACGAGAGAATTGTTGGAACGCGCCGAAAAACCTGTGATGGCTTCTCATTCTAATGCGCGTGCCGTTTTTTCACATCCGCGTAATTTGCCCGACGATTTATTACGTGCGTTCGGGGAAAAAGGCGGTGTGATCGGTTTAAACTTCTCGCGAAATTTCGTCGGTTCGAAACCGATTACAGATCCTTCCGAAGTGAATAATCCGCGATTACTTTTGGCGCCGTTGACGACAGAAGAATATCATCAGGTGGCGATCGGCGAACGACCGGTTCCGGCACCGCAATTGGATTCGCCGTTATTGGTTTCCAAGGCGGCGGATATTGCTCGCCATGCTCGATATATCGCTGACATAGCAGGAATCGAAACGGTCGCGTTGGGAACGGATTTTGACGGCATCCAGCCTTACCTTGAAATTCATGACGCCTCCGAAATGGATAAACTGTTTACAGCATTAGAAAAAGAAGGCTTCTCCGCGGACGATATTGATCATATCAGTCATAAAAATGCTATACGCTTCTTTAACGACACACTGCCGGCAGGTAAATAATGGATATTGCCAATGCACTTCATGAACATATAGAAGTCGCCCAAGCTTATCAGGAGCATGCTAATGAAATAGCACAAAGCGGAGAAATCATTTGTCATGCTTTGCAGCGCGGGCGGAAAATTTTATTTTGCGGCAACGGCGGTTCGGCGGCGGATGCGCAACACTTGGCGGCTGAACTGATTGTGCGTTACCATGCGGAACGTCGTGCGCTGCCGGCGATCGCGTTGACCACGGATACGTCGGTTTTGACCGCCGCCGCGAACGACTACGGTTACGAGCAAGTATTTGCCCGCCAAGTAGCGGCACTCGGGCAAAAAGGAGATGTATTAGTGGCGATTTCCACGAGTGGCCACAGTCCCAATGTATTGAAAGCGATTGAGGCCGCACGAATCAACGGACTCAAAATTATCGGTTTGACGGGGGCCAAAGGTAACGAGATGGATACCTGCTGTGACTTGGTGCTGCATGTGCCGAGTGATGTGACAGCCCGCGTGCAGGAGATGCATATTTTAACGGGACATATTTGGTGTGAAATGGTGGATGAATATGCGCACGAATGTTGAGCGTTTCTTCCACTCATTACATACTTTGCGCATTGTCGTAGTCGGTGATGTCATGTTGGACCGCTACCTGTTCGGTCAGGTAGCACGCATTTCGCCCGAGGCGCCGGTACCGGTACATCGCATTGAAAAAACGGAACGACGTTTGGGCGGTGCTGCCAACGTCGCTGCCAACTTGCGCGGATTGGGTTGTCCTGTACGCTTGATCAGTGCTGTCGGTGATGATAGCGCGGCCGATGAATTTCGCGAAGTCTTGCGTGCGGGCGATATGGATGACAGCGGCATATTGACGGATGCAGCCTTACAGACGACGACAAAAACACGCGTGATTGGTGTGCAACAACAAATGCTGCGGATTGATCAGGAACGGATTCAGGATATTTCGGAACGTACCGTTTCCCGCATTTGCGAGCAAGTGGCAAAGGAAATAGAAAAAGGTTGTGCGGCCTTAGTGATTTCCGACTACGGCAAAGGAATTTGTACGGAATTACTTTGCCAAAAAGTAATTCAAATCGGACGCGATGCGCAAGTACCGGTTTTGGTAGATCCGAAACAGGCGGATTGGTCTCGTTACCGCAATGCGACGCTTGTAACGCCGAACCTGAAAGAATTAAGCGAAGCCTGCGGAACAACGCTTGCGAATCACGAACGCGAAGTAAAAGAAGCGGCGCTTGCCCTGATGAAAAAGTCAGGTGTGCAGCAAGTGGCCGTCACGCGTTCTGCCAAAGGCATTCTTTGGGTGGATAATGAATCGCACAGTTTTCAGCATCCGGCTTTGGCGCGGGAAGTGTATGACGTTTCCGGGGCGGGCGATACGGTGGTAGCCGTGCTTGCTGCGGCGATAGGAGCCCAATTACCGCGGCGTTTTGCGCTGCATTTGGCGAACTGTGCCGCCGGTGTAGTAGTCGGCAAAGTGGGTACATATGCGATTTCGCAATCGGAATTGGCAGCCTCATTGAATGATAATGTCCATCGGGATGTTGCCGTATTGACACTGTCTGAGCTTAGACAAACGGTAAAAGCATGGCGCGATGCGGGTGATTCCATTGTTTTTACCAACGGATGCTTTGATTTGATTCATCGCGGACATTTGACGTATTTGGAAGCGGCGGCGGAATTGGGAGACCATTTGATCGTCGGCGTCAATTCTGATGCCTCGATACGACGCTTAAAAGGGAGTTTGCGCCCTATTGTTGCGGAAGAAGACAGGGCTTACCACTTAGCGGCATTGCGTGCGGTGGACGCCGTAGTTGTTTTTGACGAGGATACCCCCTATGAGCTGATCCGGGAGATTCGTCCGGACGTATTGGTCAAAGGCGGAGACTACTCGCCGGATGACGTCGTCGGCAAAGAGTTTGCCGGTCGCGTGCAAATAATTCCTTTCGTGGACGGATACTCCACAACAAAACTTATTACTACTATTACCAGTCGAAATAAAGGAGTTCATTAAATTGTCACAACGAGCGATATTTTTAGACCGTGACGGAGTAATTAATGTTGATCACGGCTATGTGAGTCGGCCGGACGAAGTGGAATTTATTCCCGGAGCGCGGGAAATGATTGCCGAACTGAGCCGACAGGGCTGGCTGATTTTCGTTGTGACCAATCAAAGCGGTGTGGCGCGCGGCATGTACACGGAAGAGGACGTGCAGGCATTACACCGCTGGCTGAACGAAGAGTTTGCCAAAGCGGGCGGAAAAGTGACGGAGTTTTTTTATTGTCCGCATCTTTTACATGCCAAAGTAAAAAAATATGACGTGGATTGCGTTTGCCGTAAACCGCGGCCGGGCATGATTATTCAAGCGCTCAGTAAACACCGTATCGCACGGGAAGACGCGTTTTTGATCGGTGACGGCGAACGGGATGTGGCGGCCGCCGAGCGTGCCGGCATTCGCGGATTTTTATTTACCGGCGGTAATGTGCAGGAATTTATGCATGAATGCGTACGGGATCTCCAATGGAATTAAATTTGCCGCAGGCACGTATCTTAATTATTAAAATGAGCTCGCTCGGCGATATTATTTGTGCGTTGCCGGCGCTGTTTGCGTTACGTAAGAAGTATCCGCACGCGCATATTACTTGGGCGGTTCATCACGCATTTAAAGATATTTTGCCGGGCACTCCTTATTTGGACGATAAAGTTGTAATTGACCGGAATCGTCTTCGCCAGCCTTCCTATTGGCGTGAATTACATAGGGAATTACGCGAACGCTCGTTTGGCCTGGTATTGGATTTGCAGATGCTTGCTAAGAGTGCTTTGGTGGCGCGGTTAAGCGGCGCTAAAGCGCGTTACGGATATTGGGAAGCGCGCGAAGGAAGCGGACTGGTAAGCCAGCCGATTGTCGGCGCTCATCAATATGGTCATATCACGGAACGTTTATTGGACGTGGTAGAGTATTTCGGCGCGGATATCGACCGGATTGCGTATCCTTTGTGTGACATCAGTGATGCCGAAGTCACATTACGTCAAAAATTACAAGCTTTGGGCGTGACCGGCGAGTATATTGTGATTGCGCCGAGCAGCCGCGGTGCGGGGAAGGATTGGCCGGAAACATCCTGGCGGGAACTGATCGGTCAGATGACCGCTGACGGGCGGCATGTAGTTATTGCCGGCAGCGCCGCTGACACCCCGCTGGCGCAACGCTTGCTGGCGGGAGACCGAACGAAAAGAGCGGCAGATCTGACAGGCCAAACAAGTTTACGTGAATTGCTGGCGCTGGAGAAACATGCGCGCATGCATATTTCCGGTGATACGGGTCCGCTTCATATTGCCAATGCGTACGGCACGTCCATCATCGGTTTGTACGGTCCGACGCGTCCGGAACGCAGCGGTCCGTTTCACAATCCCCAAGGCGATTATGTGACGGCACAGCAAGCGCAAAATGCTGATTTAAAAATCAAGAAAAACCGCAACATTGCGATGAGCACCATCCCGGTAGAAGATGTCATTACATTGTATCGTAAGAAAATAAACGCGGAACAAAAAAAGAGACCGTAACGGTCTCTTTTTTAATGCGTGGTTTGGATTTTATGTCGATTGCGATTGAGATAGATGAGACGTGAATTGTAGGCTATGGAGACAGCAAGTAAACCGCAAATAATACCGACCCAATAACCGTAAGGACCTAAATTGGTATAATGCGACAGAAAAATGCCTAAGGTCAAACCGATACACCAATAGCATAATAATGAAACGATAAATACGAAACGTACGTCTTTATAACCGCGCAGCGCTCCTTGGATCGGTACGCCGGTAGCGTCCGCAAAGGTAAACATCAGCGCATACACCATAAAACTGGCAGTGAGCGTAATCATTTGCGGATCATTGGTATAAAGACCGGCAATCGAGTTGAAGTTAAAGAAGGCGAGAATAAATAGGACGGTTGCCACGCCGATCGTAAAAACTTGCGCCATGCGGGCATAGCGTAAGGCGGCCGCAAAGCGTTTGGCACCAAGTTCAAACCCGCATAAAATCGTCGCGGCAATACCGGCGGAAAGAGGGAGCGAGTACAATACGTTGGAAAAATTATTCGCGGCATTATGAGCGGCAATAACCTGTGTACCATAGCTCGTGATTAAGAGGCCGACGATAGAAAACAAGGATATTTCCAAAAAGTTGGCACCGCCGATCGGTAAGCCGATTTTCAGTTGCTCCCGCCATCTTGCGAAATGAAGGCCTTCCCATTCCTTGAAAATGCGATAATGGGAAAAGGGGGGCAAAAAAAGCATAACCAAGAAAAAGAGCAAGCAGTTCACACTGTTGGAAATGGTAATTGCCAGTCCCGCACCGGCACCGCCCAACGAGGGAATACTGCCATAGCCGTCAATAAACACATAGTTCAAAATAATATTCAGGAAAAATCCTGTAGTCATAATCGAAAGGGAAATACGAGTATAACCGTGAGCATCGACTACATTACGTAGCGTGACAGAAATAAAACAGGGGATAATTCCGTAGGCGATAAATGTTAAGAAACCCTGTGTAACCTTGCGCACCGCAGGCTCCAGACCTAAGTTATCAAGCATCCAGGGGAGGAGAAAACTTCCCATGCAAATGGTTACCAGGCCGACAGTCAGAGAAAGGTAGATTCCTTGCCGCACAATGGAAGGAATATTTGTCGGCTGATTGGCGCCTAAAAGTTGGGAAATAATCGGCGTAAGTCCCATAAAAAGACCGATCGAAGTCATTAACACCGGTACCCATAAATTCACGCCGACTGCCGCTCCGGCGAGATCCACGGTACTATGTCGGCCGGCTACCGTCGCGGCGAAAAAACCGCCGGCTACAAGGGATAATTGAGTCAGGAAAAGCGGTATCCAAATAGAAAAAAATTGCCGCCACATTTGGCGGGGATAGTCGAAATGTTGCATGATGCCTCCTTTGAGTAGAAATATTATATCATAAACCGGACGGAATTTTGCTGTATGAGAATCCGATTATACGGATCGGTATCGCTAAAACAAAACTTGTACTATGTTATAATAAAAAGAACAAAGGGAACATTCAGATAACTTAGATAAAGCGGGTGAAATGATGGCTCGAAACGAATTTTGGCAAACTCATAAACGTAAAATTGTTTGGGGAGTGCTTTTTTTATTGCTTATATTAGCCGGGGTTTGGTGGTGGACGCATCGGACTACAGAAAGTAAAGAGTCTTATGTGTTGGGGCAGGTCACCACAGGTTCAATTGCCAGCTCGATTGATGCGACAGGCGCGATCGAACCGGTTAATGAAGTAAAGCTGAGCGCCAACATTTCGGGTACGTTAACGCAGGTGTTTGTGAAAGAAAATCAGCAAGTTCATGAAGGCGACGTCTTGGCGGTGATTTCTGCGAAATCGGCGGAAAGTCAGTTGAGTCAGGCGGAAAGTATTTTAGCCAATAAACGAAGCCTTTACGACCGATATCGTCAATTATATGCCGAGGGAGCGATTTCCTATCAGCAATTGGCGGATGCGCAAATGAACTATGAAACAGCGCAAGCTACCTACAATAAAGCGCAAGCGGACATGTCCGACACGACGATTGTCGCGCCGATGGACGGCGTCGTGATCGGTGAACCGATGAAAGTGGGCGAGACGGTAGCGCAAGGTTTGTCGAGTCAGATGATCATTGCGAAAATTGCCGATCTTTCTTCCATGCGGATCCGTCTTTTAGTGGATGAGACAGACATCGGTCAGATCAAGACCGGACAAAATGTAACGTTTACTGTTGACGCGTATCCGAACCGAAAGTTCCACGGGCATGTGACGGACATTTCCCGCACGCCGGCTTCGAGCGGAAATTCTTCGAGTACAGCGGTTATTTACTATACGGTATACGTGGCGATTAACAACGATGAAATCAGTGCGTTGTATCCGTCCATGACAGCGCGTGCGATCATTGACGCGCAAACGAAAGATCATGTCGTATTGGTACCGATCACAGCGTTGCGCAGCGATGTGAACGGTCAATACGTGTATAAAAAAGCGGGAGACAAGCTGGAAAAAACACCGGTAGTAATCGGTATTATTACGGATACTCAGGCGGAAGTTATTTCCGGCCTTGGCGCCGAAGATACGATTGTTACCAGCGGCAGTGTCAAAGAAGATAAAGCGGGCAATTCTGTAACGCGTCAGCCGCGAATTTAGGTGAAATGATGAGTGTGCCTGTAATAGTGTTGAAAGATATCATTAAAAATTATCGCTTAGGAAAAGAGGAAGTACCCGTACTGAAAGGGATATCTCTTTCCGTAGAGCGCGGTGAATTTTTGTCGATCATGGGACCTTCAGGTTCGGGCAAGTCAACCTTGATGAATATTCTGGGATGCTTGGATCGCCCGACCTCCGGCTCGTATGAATTGGACGGCGAAGAAGTCGCGCAATTATCGGATGATCGATTGGCGCAAACGCGTAATCAAAAAATCGGGTTTGTATTTCAAAGTTTTAACCTGCTTTCCAAGTTATCCACTTTGGAAAACGTAAAATTGCCGATGATTTATGCGGGGACGCCGGAACCGGAGCGAACCGAGTATGCACGCAAATTATTAACGCAACTGGGACTGGGCGAGCGTCTGCATCATCTGCCGACGGAACTTTCCGGAGGTCAACGACAGCGCGTCGCCATTGCGCGAGCCTTGGTCAATCATCCTGCGATTATTATGGCCGATGAGCCGACGGGCAACTTGGACAGTAAATCCGGTGCGGAAGTTATGGAAATTTTTACGGAGCTTCATCGTCAAGGTCGGACGATTCTGCTGGTTACCCATGAGGCGGATATTGCCGCTTATGCGCAATCTCATATCGTGTTGCGCGACGGGGTCGTGACGCAGGAATGGATGGTAGCCGACGATGCGTAGTATGTTTTGGGAAAATTTACAAATCGCGTGGCAGGCTTTAATCAGTAATAAAATGCGCTTCCTTTTGACGATGCTGGGGATTATCATCGGGGTGGCTTCCGTGATTGCGCTGGTCTCGATCGGCCAAGGCGTCCAAAAAGATACGGAAGATCGGTTTTCGCAACTCGGCTCCAATCTCCTGATTGTTATACCGGGAGCACCGCGAACACCGGGATTACGACCGGTGGCAGGAAGTTTGGAAACGCTGCATTATAATGATTATGTGTCGATTACGTCGCTGCCTAATGTCAAAGACGCCTCGCCAATGGTGCAGGGGTCGTATGTAGTAGTGGCCGGCAATAAAAACTGGACCACAAAGGTTATCGGTGTTACCGCATCCTACCGTAATGTCAGGGACGCGGAAATTGAGGAAGGCCGCTACTGGACGGAAAAAGAATATAAATCGCGGGCGCGCGTAGTGCTACTCGGCAAGACGGTCGCCAAGAATTTATTTGGCGATGCCAATCCGATCGGCAGTAAAATTCGTGTAAAAAATGACCCGTATGTGGTAATCGGAACTCTTGCGGAGAAAGGTGCATCGGGCGGAAATGATGCGGATAACTGTATTTTGGCGCCGTTCAGCACCGTGCAAGAACGGTTGCTCGGCATCACCTATGTGCAAACGATCAGCGTCGCCTCCGCATCCGCCGATGCGATGTCGCAAGTGGAAGCGGATATTACCAACCTTTTGCGGATTCGACATAAGATTTTGCCCAATCGCGAAGATGATTTTACGGTAGAAAATATGGCAGACGTTTTAGAAACCGTACAGCAAACCATGCAAACGCTTACCCTCTTCTTGGGTGCGATTGCGGCGATTTCGCTGTTAGTCGGCGGTATTGGAATCATGAATATTATGCTGGTATCAGTAACGGAACGTACTCGTGAAATCGGAATACGTAAAGCTCTCGGTGCGACGTATCAGATGATTATTACGCAGTTTTTGATTGAGTCGATTACGATCAGTCTGGTAGGCGGCACGATCGGTGTCATCGTCGGCATCTTAGGGGCGCACGCGATGGCCTCCTTAGTCAACGTTTCCGCGGCCATTTCTCCTTGGCCGATTTTGGGATCATTTGCGTTTTCGGTAGCCATCGGTTTGCTGTTCGGTTTGTATCCGGCCCGTAAAGCGGCACGCTTGAATCCGATCGATGCGCTACATTATGAATAGGTGGAGTCGATAATGATAACGGAGCAGGAGCAACAAAAAATCATGGAGATGGTGTTACTGAATCCTTTTGATCGCCTGATGAATTATGAAGTGGTGACGATGGAACCGGGACACTTGGTAATGAAAACAATAGCGCAGCGCGAAATTGTGGAAAACTCCTACCAGTCGACACATGGCGGTTTCCTTTTCGGCTTGGCTGATACCTATATGGGAGCAGCCTGTTTTGCACACGGCAAATCAGTCACGACCATGGGACTTCGTATTTCGTATATTCGTCCTGCCGTTTTGGATTCGACGGTGACGGGAACGGCAGAGGTTATTCATAACGGACGCAACACGATGCGGACGGTTTGCGATTTTCGCGATGAAAAAGGTCGGCTCTTAGCTCATTGTGAAGGAACATTTTATGTGCTGGGGAAAGCCTTATGGATGATGGAGGAAAAAAATGATTGATCCCTCGTTGGAAAATTTTTATCAACGTGCCAAAAGTGAAGATCCTTATTTTCAGTTTATGAAAATTGAAGTAGTGGATCTCTTTCCGGGAAAAACTCATTTTAAACTGTTTATCGAACCGGATTTCCACACCAATCGCCGCGGAATTGCACATGGAGCGCCGCTGGCTACGATGAGTGACGCTTGCATGGGGTGGGCATCTCGAGCGCTCGGCTACCATGTCGTCACGATTGATTTGGATATTTCGTATATTCGTCCCGTTCCGGAAAGTACCTGGGTGCACGGCTACGGTGAAATCATCCACCACGGTAAAAAGACATTGGTCGGGGAAGTTAAATTTTACGATGACAACAAGAGATTAATGCTTTCGGGGAAAGGCACGTATTGGATCGTGCACCCGATTGATATCGCGCACGATATTTAAGGAGGGAATAATGGACTTTACAATCACTGCCGAACAGCAAGAATTATTGGATCTGGTGCAGGAAATTGTAACGAAAGAAATCGCACCGCGCGCACTGGAAATGGATAAAGAGGGTGTGGTGCCGGATGAACTCTGGAAAATTTTGAAGCAGACCGGACTGACCTCACTCGGCGTACCGAAAGAATACGGCGGCATCGGTTTGGATGCCATGACATTGGCTCTTATTTTTGAGAAAATCGCACAAGGCTGCGCGGGTATTGCGACGGCGTGCGCAGCGAATATGCTGGCCATGTTGCCGGTAGCCTTCGGTGGCACACCCGCGCAGATGCAAGCTTTTTGTGACGTGATTTTAGGCGGAGGGATGGCCGCGTTTGCCTTGACGGAACCGAATGCCGGTTCGGATGCGTCGGCGATTGCAACACGCGCGAAAAAAACGGAAGGCGGCTACATTTTAAACGGTACGAAGCATTTTATTACCAATGGCCCGATTGCCGATGTGGTAGTGGTCTTTGCCAATGCCAATCCGGCTCGCGGCGTCCGCGGGTTGACAGCATTCATTGTGCCGACAGATACGGACGGCTTCCGTGTGGGTAAAGTGGAAGATAAAATGGGCATTCGTGCTTCCGCTACTTCGGAATTGGTACTGACGGATTGCTTTGTACCCGAGTCGGCACGCTTAGGACGTGAGGGCAGCGGTTTCAAATGGGCGATGCGGACGTTGGATGCATCACGTCCCTTTGTCGGTGCGATCTCCGTCGGTATTGCAGAAGCGGCATTGCAGGCCGCAGGGAAATACGCGCACACGCGTGTGCAGTTCGGTAATAAATTGATTGCGCTGCAGATGGTGCAGCAGATGTTGGCCGATATGGCAATGGCCACGGAAGCGTCTCGCTTGCTGGTGTGGAAAGCGGCTGCCAGTCAAATGGCCGGCGCGAGAAACGCCGGTGTTATCGCGTCTATGGCGAAGTGTTTTGCGTCCGATACGGCGATGAAAGTAAGCACAGATGCCGTTCAAATTATGGGCGGCGCCGGTTACTCCAAAGAAGCGCCGTTAGAAAAATATATGCGTGATGCCAAAGTCATGCAAATTTTTGAAGGCAGCAATCAGGTGCAACGAGGCATTATCGCCGGCGGTCTCAAATTTTCATAAGCGACTTGCGGAATCAAAGTTAACTTGTTATACTGTCTTTAATTTCAGATTGGATGCTAGGAACGAAAGGTGTATGGAATATTCGCACTTCAGGGAGTCGACTTCATGACTGGAAAAGTCGGCGTGTGAAACCATACAGTTCATTCGGGAGCAGTTTGCTGATAACGTAGGCAAAACGTATTTCTGCGATAAAGATTTCGAGTACTTATTTGGGTGGTACCGCGGAAGAGACTTTCGCCCCAGGCGAGGGTCTTTTTGTGTTTTTAGGAGGGTTGTTATGAAAGAGGAAATGCAGGAACTGCAGCGGCGTGCGTTGGAAGAAATCACAGCTGCTGCGAACGAATCGGAGTTACAAAAAATCCGAGTAGCGTTCTTAGGTAAAAAAGGGGAACTGACTGCGATATTGCGCGGCATGAAGGATCTGACCGCTGAAGAGCGGCCGGTCGTGGGAGCGCTCGCTAACGAAGTGCGCGGCCTTTTGGAAAAAAACCTGAGCGAGAAGCAGGATGAACTGGCGCAAAAAGCATTGAGCGAACGGTTGGCGGCGGAAAAAATTGATATTACGTTACCGGGACGTCGACCGCTGCGAGGTCATTTGCATCCATTGACGCAGATCAATCGTCGCATTCAGGATATTTTTATGAAGATGGGGTACACGATTGCGCAAGGTCCGGAAATCGAAGATGATTTTTATAACTTTCAAAGTCTGAATTTTCCCAAAGACCATCCGGCGCGTGATATGCAAGACTCGTTTTATATCAATGATTCGATTCTTTTACGTACGCATACGTCGCCGGTTCAGGCGCGCACGATGCAGTCACAGGAACCGAACACGCCGATTCGTATTATTGCGCCCGGCAAAGTATATCGTTCCGACTATGATGCGACGCATTCACCGGTGTTCCATCAGGTCGAAGGACTCTTGCTTGATCAGGGCATTACATTTTCCGACTTGAAGGGAACGATTGAGCATTTCTGCCGGGAAATTTTCGGTACAGAGACCAAGGTGCGCTTTCGTGCCAGCTATTTCCCGTTTACGGAACCGAGCGCGGAAGTCGATATTTCGTTCCGCAAACGCCACAGTAAAGGCGGTACGGTGGATACGTCCGAAGAATGGTTGGAAATTCTCGGTTGCGGGATGGTGCACCCGAACGTATTGCGTTTAAACGGTTACGATCCGGGAAAAATCAGCGGTTTTGCGTTCGGTATGGGTGTGGAACGAATTGCCATGCTGGTGTACGGAATTGACGATTTACGTTTATTTTATGATAATGATGTGCGCTTCTTGGCGCAGTTTTAGGAGGGAAATATATGCTGGCATCGTTAACCTGGCTGCGCCACTATGTCACGATTGAGGGAGATCCGGAAGAACTCGCCGAAACACTGACTATGGCAGGCATTCCGGTGGAAAAAGTACATGTTCCCGGCAAAGATATTAAAAATGTCGTTACGGGTAAAATTCTTTCGGTCGATCCGCATCCCAATGCCGACAAACTCGTTGTCTGCCAAGTGGATGTAGGAACGGAAACGTTACAGATTTGCACCGGAGCAAAGAACGTGCGTCCGGGTCAAATTGTACCGGTAGCGCAACCGAACTCATATTTACCGGGTGGTATTCACATTAAAACATCGAAATTACGAGGTGTACCTTCGTTCGGCATGATGTGTTCGGCAAATGAATTGGGCTTCGATTTGAGCCTGTTATCCGGCGCACGCGCTGACGGTATCTTTATTTTGCCGAATGATGTTCCGGTGGGTCATGATATCCATGAGTTTTTAGGTCTCGATGATGTGATTTTCGAGTTTGAACTTACACCGAATCGAGCGGACTGTTTCAGCATGGTGGGACTGGCTCGTGAATTTGCGGCGTTGTTCAACAGTCAATTGAGCCTGCCGAGCATTCAAGTGAACGAGTCCGGTACGGCGATTACGGAAGACGCAAAAGTGACGCTTGCCGCCACCGATCTTTGCGAACGCTTTTCCACGCGACTTTTGCGCAATGTGAAAATTGCGCCCTCGCCGGAATGGTTGCAGGATGCACTGCGCAGTGCGAATATTCGCAGCATCAATAATGTTGTCGATGTGACGAACTTCGTCATGTTAGAGCAGGGACAACCATTGCATGCGTACGACTATGATACGCTTGCGGGACACGAATTAATTTGCCGCCGTGCATTGCAAGGCGAATCATTAGTGACCTTGGACGATAAAGAACGAACCTTAGCAGAGGATCAGCTGGTCATTGCCGACCGAGACGGTGCGGTCGGACTTGCGGGCATTATGGGCGGACAGCGCACGGAAGTGACCGACCAAACGACGACCGTATTGTTGGAGGCCGCCACATTCAATGGTGCGACCATTCGTCGCACCGCGCGTAAACACGGCCTGCGTTCGGAAGCGTCGGGACGTTTTGAACGCGGTATTGATCCCGATATTACGACACTTGCTTTAGATCGAGCCGCGCAGCTGCTGCAGGAAATGGGCGCCTGCGAAGTGGCTCCGGGGTATCTTGATGTGTATCCCGAACCGCAACCGACGCGCACACTCACCGTTACGGTAGAGGAAATTAACCGGGCGATCGGGATTACGTTGGAACGTGCTGAAATTATCGATATCTTGAAACGCCTTTATTTTGACATCACCGAACAGGGTGAAGCACTGCTCTTAACCGTTCCGAGCTGGCGCGGTGACGTAGCGGAACTGGCTGATATTGTTGAAGAAGTGGCGCGCCTTTACGGCTATGATAAAATTCCGAATACATTACCGCTCGGTCGCCAAACCAGTGGTCGTCAAAGTGATGAGCACGCAGCGATCGAAACCATTCGTGACATCCTGGTGCAAGCCGGTCTTTCCGAGACGGTTACCTTCAGTTTCATGGCACCGCAAGATTTGAAAGCATTGGGGTTGGCAGAATCGGACAGCCGCTATCAGGCGGTTTCCGTATTAAATCCGATTACCGATGATTTTCCGCAAATGCGGACTACACTTGTACCGAGCCTGTTGCAAGCGGTCAAGCGCAATCTTGCCGTGAAAAATGAAAACTTGGCGCTGTTTGAAGCGGCATCCGTGTATTTGCCGAAAGACTTACCGCTTGCCGAATTACCGCAAGAAAAACCGTTTGTCACGGGTATTCTTTGCGGCAGCACAGGGGTTGCACGTTGGCCGGAGGCACAGCATGCCTACGATTTTTATGATGTCAAAGGTTTGATGGAAACGGTTCTTTCCCGACTGGGAGTTACCGATTACCGTTGGGAGGTAGCGGAAGACGCTATTTACCATCCGGGTAAGGCGGCCGCCGCGCTGCGTGACGGAAAAGTTTTGCTGTCTTGCGGTGAATTGCATCCCGCTGCCCAAAAAGGGTACGGCTTGAAACCGACAATGTATATATTCACAGTGGATATCGAAGCATTGCTGCCGTACATTGCGACAACACCGGAATACCAAAGCTTGCCGAAGTATCCGACGCTGGATCGGGATCTGGCCATTTTAGTTCCGGAAGGTGTCACGCACTCGACATTGGTTGATGTCATGCAAAGACAGGGCGGCGCGATTCTGGAATCGGTCGAACTGTTTGATCGTTACAGCGGTGATCAGGTGCCGAGCGGATTCGTCAGTATGGCCTATGCGTTGCATTTCCGCGCGCCGGATCGCACCTTGCAGGATCATGAGGTGGATGAACGAATTCAACGGATTGTCCAACGGTTAAAAGCATTTAATTGTAGCTTACGTTAATAAAAAAGCCTGCCGAATTCGGCAGGCTTTTTTATTGTCGGCACAGTTTCCAACAGGTACTTAATCCATATCGGCCATACATAAAGAGTTAAATGGGTATATGGTATAATAAAATATCAATCCAAAAAGGAATGGTGCGAGATGAAAGTAATCGCATTTGTGGGTCCGAGCGGCACAGGGAAAAGCTATCGGGCATCAGTGGTCGCACATGAAAGCGGTATTGAATGCATCATTGATGACGGTATTTTAATTTATCAAAATCGATTGGCCGCCGGATTTTCCGCTAAAAAAGAAGAGAGTCGTTTGAAGGCGGTTCGTCGGGCTATTTTTCAAGATCCCGTGCAGGTCGCTTCGGTGCAAAAAGCGTTGGCAAAGATCAATCCGAAGAAGCTTCTGATTTTAGGAACGTCGGAACGCATGGTGGATAAAATAACACTGGCGCTTGGTCTGCCCAAGCCGAGCCGTTACATTCATATTGAACAGGTGGCGACCCGTGAGGAAATTGCGCGCGCCAACGAATCCCGTTTAAAAGAGGGAAAACATATTATTCCCTTGCCCACAATGGAATTGCGCCCTCATTTTCGCGGGTACTTAATCGATCCGTTGAAGTCTTTTTTTCGGCGTGATAAAAACAAAAAAGCCCAGGGTCCGGATGAAAAATCGGTGGTTCGACCGATTTTCAGTTATTACGGCAAACTCGTATTCAGTGACGCGGTAATCATCGCTTTGTTGAACCGGGCGGTAGAAGTGACGCGCGGTGCCATTTCGGCGCATGATGTTAAAATTACGAAAATGCAGGAAAATACAAACGGTCTAGGATTGGAGTTTTCGCTGGTCATGGCCTTTAATCATGATCCGAAACGATTGATTCAGCGTTTGCAGAAGGCCATTCGTCATGAAATTGAGTATACGACGGGAATGTCGGTGCAGATGTTGAAAATATCGATTCGCGATATGGTTAATGTGCAGCGTCGGTAAACATCCCATGTTTTGAGAAGGAGAACACATTGAAAGGAACGTACCATATTATTACTTACGGTTGTCAAATGAACGAAAGTGATTCAGAACGCTTGTCGGGACAACTGGAAGAATTGCAATACCAACCTACAGACAACATGCAGGAGGCAGACGTTATTGTCATCAATACCTGCTGCGTGCGAGAAAGCGCAGAAAATAAGGTTTACGGGAAAATTGGCGAACTGAAACATCTTAAAGACAAGAATCCGAATCTTGTCATCGGCATTACCGGCTGTATGGCGCAGAAAAATAAGGAAGCGTTATTTGAGCGTGCTCCGCATATTGATTTTGTTTTCGGTCCGTACAATATTCATCATTTAAAAGAGTTACTGCAAAGCGGTAAAGCGGTCGCCTCGCACACGCTCAAAACGCAAATGCGCGGTGCCGATATTACAGACTTTACGGATCTGCATGCGGTTCGTAAAAGCAATGTTTTTGCCTGGGTGCCGATCATGCAGGGGTGCAACAAGTTTTGCACTTATTGCATCGTGCCGTATGTACGCGGTCGCGAATGGAGTCGACCGATCGAGTCCGTTGTCAAAGAAGTACGGGAACTTGCCGCTGCAGGCTATAAAGAAATCACGCTCTTGGGACAAAATGTGAATGCCTATGGTCTTGATTTTAAAGACGGTACGGATTTTTCGGATTTGCTTCGCGAAGTGGATAAAATCGATGGCATTGAACGCGTCCGGTATATGACATCGCATCCTCGTGATATGACGAGGGAGATGATCGATACGATTGCGCAGAGTCGGCATGTGGTCACCCAAATGCATTTACCGGTACAATCCGGTTCGGATGCTGTATTGAAAGGGATGAACCGCGGTTATACGGTAGAGCATTATTGTAAATTGGTGGATTATATCCGCAAAGTAATGCCCGATGTGGTACTGACGACCGATCTGATCGTAGGTTTTCCCGGCGAGACGGAAGAAATGCATCGGGAAACGCTGGAGCTGCTGAAAAAGATTCGTTATGATTTGGCGTACACCTTTCTATACTCGCCGCGTTCAGGAACACCCGCCGCCAAAATGGCGGGACAGGTTCCAAAAGATGTCATGAAACGGCGCTTACAGGAACTCATGAGTATCCAAAACGAGATCAGCTTAGAGCGCAACGAAACGATGGTCGGTAAAACATATGAAGTAATCGTGGAAGGGCCGACTAAAAATAATCCGAAGATGTGGTTCGGTCGTACGAGCGGTAACAAAATGATTATTTTTGCACCGCGCGCAACGACTATGATCGGTGAGACAACACAAGTGAAAGTAGACCACGCGCAGACATGGCTTTTGCGTGGCGAATTGGCAGAAAGGAACTGACATGGCGGCCAAACTGACGCCGATGATGGCGCAGTATCAAGCAATCAAAAAAGAGCATCCGGATGAAATTCTGTTTTTCCGCTTGGGCGATTTTTATGAAATGTTCTTTGATGATGCCTTGCTGGCTTCCCGTGAGCTGGAATTAACCTTAACGGGACGGGCGGCAGGGAATAAAGAACGCGCACCGATGTGCGGTGTACCGTTTCATTCGGCGGAGAGCTATATTTATCGTCTGGTGCAAAAAGGTTATCGCGTAGCCATCTGTGATCAGCTGCAGGATCCGAGTGAAACCAAGGGCCTTGTCGAACGCGGCGTCACCAAAGTTATCACGCCGGGGACAGTTCTTTTAGACAGTTCATTGGCGAACGGTACCCGCAATTATTTGGCGTACTTGTATCAAAAAGAAGCGCAAATCGTGTTGGTGCTTGCTGAAGTTTCGACCGGAGAATGCCGTTGGGGATTATTTACGGATAAAGAAAAGCATGAACTGTTCGACGCATTGAGTATTTATGCGCCGGCGGAACTGATTATCGAAGCGTCGGACGAATGTAAATTAAGTATCGAAAATTATGCTAAGTCGCGTCTTGGGGCAATGTTGATTTTGACCGCGGAAGAACTGGAAATGCCGCTACCGAAGCTGACCGGGGCAACCGATTTCGGCGGTTTGGCGTCTGCGGAATTACCGACGGAGTTAGCGGTTCGTGAAGCATTGGCGCAGTTGTTTTATTATTTGGCAAAAACGTTGCAGCAATCGGCGAAACAGGTTACATTGCTATTGCCGTTGCGTGAAGAAGCGCAAATGACGCTTGATCATCGGACGTTACGTCATTTAGAAATCTTACAGAATATGCAGGACGGAAGTATCCGCGGTACCCTCTATGCGCTTTTAAAGCAGACGCAAACGGCCATGGGGGCGCGCCTTTTACAGCGTTGGTTGGAAGCCCCGCTACTCTCGGATACGGAAATTTTGGCGCGGCAGGAAGCGGTGGCGGATTTTCTTAAAAATGCGCGCCAAGCGGATACATTAGGAAATATACTGGGACGTATTTATGATTTTGAGCGGATCGTCACTAAGGTGGAGATCGGAACGGCGACGCCGAAAGATCTTCTGGCGGTACGGGATTCGTTAGCAGAACTGGTGTCGTTAAAGGAGCTTTTGCAAGAATTCAATGCACCTATGTTGCAAATTTTGAACCGCGATGTGGCGACGCACAGGGATGTGTATACACTGCTGACGGAGGCGATCGCGCCTGACGCTGGTTTGCAACGTAACGGTGATTATATTAAAGACGGTTTTTCGCCGCGGCTGGACGAATTACGTTCGCTGGTCCATGACAGTCGCAGTTGGATCGCCAATTTGGAAGCGGCGGAAAAAGCTAAATCGGAACTTAAGTTAAAAATCGGTTTCAACAATGTGTTCGGTTACTATTTTGAAGTGCCTCGTTCCCAAGCAGAACGGGTACCGGAGTATTTTGTACGTAAGCAAACGCTGGCGAACGCCGAACGCTATATCACGCCGGAACTGAAGGAGTTTGAAGTCAAAGTACTGTCGGCACAAGCGGAAATGGACAAGCTGGAAGCACAGCTATTTTCGCAGGTGCTCGCGGATCTGCGACCGGCGCTTGCGGATCTGCAGAAAACGGCGCGTACTCTTGCCGTCATTGATACGCTGCTGGCACTTGCCGTGGCCGCGCATAAATATCGTTGGGTACAGCCGGCATTAAATCGTCAGAATCGAATTGAAATCCGCGACGGCATGCATCCGATGTTGGCCGCCGCACAAAAGGATACATTCGTTCCGAATGACACCGTTTTACGTCATGAGGACTGTGAAACCATGCTGATTACCGGGCCTAATATGGCCGGTAAATCGACGTATATGCGACAAGTCGCATTGCTGTTGTTGATGGCGCAGATCGGTTCGTTTATCCCGGCGCGCACTGCCGATATTTGTCCGGTCAGCCGCATTTTTACGCGCATCGGTGCGACGGATGATATTGCCAGCGGTCAAAGTACATTTATGGTGGAGATGAATGAAGTCGCCGATATTTTACAGACGGCGGACGCCAACTCCCTCATTTTGCTCGATGAAGTCGGTCGCGGCACGAGCACCTATGACGGCTTAAGCATCGCGCGCGCGACCGTTGAATTTATTGCGGAGAAAATCGGCGCGTTTACGTTATTCGCAACGCACTATCATGAGTTAACGGAAGTTGCGGATGTTTATCCGCACATTCAAAACTTTACGGTTTCCGTCAAGGAGCGTCGCGGCGACGTGCAGTTTCTACGACGCATTATCCCCGGGAAAGCCGATAAAAGTTACGGTATTCATGTCGCCAAACTGGCGGGCTTACCGACGAGTGTGTTGCAAAGGGCACAGACGCTGCTGGCGGAACTCGAAACCACAACTCCCGCTGCACCTGCAGAAGCGGAGCGTGTTCCGGCGATGGACATTTTTGCCGACGGCATTTGGGATGAATTGGCCGGTTTAGATGTTTTCAGCATGACACCGATGGAAGCAATGGAAACGTTATTCAGATTAAATAAGGAAGCCAAAGCGAGAAAGGGATTGTAATATGGCGCAAATACATATTCTCGATGCCGTTACCGTCAATCAAATTGCCGCCGGGGAAGTCGTTGAGCGACCGGCTTCGGTAGCCAAAGAATTGATTGAAAACGCCTTGGATGCGAATGCTACACATATTGAAATCGAAATTGCGGAGGGCGGAGCGCGCTACCTGCGTGTGACGGATGACGGCAACGGTATGACGGCGGAAGATGCAGCCCTTGCATTTGTACGTCACGCGACGAGTAAAATTCAAAAAGCGGCCGATATCTTCGCGATCAGTTCGATGGGATTTCGCGGTGAAGCCTTGGCAAGCATTGCGTCTGTTGCCAAGGTGACGTTGGTCACGCGTACGCAAGAAGCAGAAACTGGACAGGAAATTCGCATCGAAGGCGGCGAATTAATTTCTTCGCAGACAATCGGAGCGCCGGTAGGCACGACACTTGAAGTGCGAGATTTATTTTACAATACGCCCGCGCGGCAAAAGTTTTTGAAAACGGAACGTACGGAAAGCAGCCGAATTAATACATTGGTCGGTAAATTGGCATTAGCGCATCCGCAAATCGCGCTTCGTTTAATCAATAACGGTCGTACCGTAATTGATACGCCCGGCAACGGAGATATGCTGGATACATTTGCATCTTTATTCGGAACGGATCTTGCGAATGCCATGTTGCCGGTGGAGTATCAAACCGAGACCGACAGCGTGACCGGTTATATCGCTAAACCGGCTGTACTGAAGAGCAGTCGCCAATGGCAAACGTGGATTGTCAATGGTCGGATCGTGGAAAGCCCCGCTTTGAGTCGGGCACTCGACAATGCGTACCATTCATTGTTGCCGAAACGCGGCTACCCGCCGGCCGTGATTCGCGTAATGATTTCTCCCGCGGATGTCGACGTAAATATTCATCCGCAAAAGCGGGAAGTTAAATTCAGCGATGAGCAGGCGGTATTTCGTGCGGTATATCATGCGGTTTTAAATGCGTTGACGAGTGTTGATGATGCGGCCACCGTGGCGACGGAAGTGACACAGGCACCGCTTGGTATGCAACGCCATACCGCTGCATTGCAAGGCGAATCCGCGCAGAAACAAAATGAATTTACGCTAGCGGATAAGAAAACGGATTTTGAGCTCCAGCAAGGGGTGTTGGAGTCGACGGTACGTCCGCCGAATGCCATTACGAAACCGAGCTCATCAAGCGCGCCAGCCGCTTCAACACAGACGGCAACGTCTTACGCACCGCCGCGTTGGAGCGTCGCGGAAGAAAATACGTTCAGCGAATACATGGCGAAGGTACAGCAAGAGGATACTTCCGACGAAGAAGAACGCATTTTATTTACACCGCAGGAAGATGCAGAGGCTACACTTGTCCCATTGGGTCAGATCGCGAACTGTTTTATCGTTTGCCAAAAAGGCGAAGAGCTCTACATCATTGACCAGCATGCGGCGCATGAAAGAGTACGTTACGATCGTTTGGCACAGGCGACCGAAGGGATTCCTGCGCAAACCTTGCTGGTGCCGGAACTTTTGCAACTCGATGCCGAAGATGTTCAAGCATTATTGGCTCATGAAGAGCAGTTGCACGCACTGGGATTTCAATTTGAGCAGGCCGGACCGCAATTGCTGCGTTTAGTAGCGGCGCCTGCCGATGCCGTCGGCACCGAACAGGAACGCATGCTGAGTGAAATCAGTTTGGCGCTGCAGGCGGATACGCCGCCGACAGCCGAACAGTTACGCCATCGCGTATTGGCATATGCTTCCTGCCGCGGAGCGATCAAAGCGGGGCATGCATTGAATATTCGTCAGATGCGGGAATTAATTCGCGATTTGCTCGCGACAAAACGTCCGTTTGTTTGCCCGCATGGCCGACCGGTTATGGTTCGATTTACCGCCGCCGATTTGGCAAAACTGTTTCGGCGCTCCTGATGATGATATGGGGGATTACGACCGGCTATAAGCCGACTAACGAGCAACGCCTGCAGGCACAGGAGTTGGCGTCCGAGTGGCAACTTCCTTACGTGGAGCGCGGCCATGCATCATTGCGTCGTTTAACGGAGAGGACACAGATTTCCCATTGGCTCGTGCAATTGCAGCGGGGGCTAGTCGCAACGGATGGCAAGACGCGGCTGGAATTTCATTTGCAAATGGCGAAATTACGCGCGCTGAATTGGGACCGTAAGCGTCAAGATCATTTTGCCGATCTTCTGCACGAAACTTCTCCTGAACGCTTTTTGGATGCCACATTCGGTCGCGGCAGCGACGCGATTATGGCCGCGTATACCTTGCCTGTGAACGTGGAAATCATTGCGCTTGAAAAGTCATTTCCGGTGTATGCAGTGGGCAGAGAAGGTTTGCGCTCCATGAAAGTTCGCGAAGCACCGACATTGACGGCAGCGGTGCGGCGGATTCATTTACTCCATGTTGACGTGAGCGACTATCTTAAGAAACAACCGGATAATCACTTTGATGTCATTTATTTTGACTTCATGTTTCATCATACGGTGAGCCAAACCAATAACTTGGTTGATTTGCGCATATTTGCCGCGCAATCAAGGCTGGATGAAATACTCTGGGAAGACGCAAAGCGAGTTGCTAAAAAGCGTATTATTGTTAAAAACAGACCGTTCGCGAGCTGGTTTAAAATGCATCCGCCGACGTTTTTACGAGGCGGTACGTATAGTCGAGTGGTTTACGGGGTATGGGACTTATGAAACAACGCCTGGTAGTTATTATGGGACCGACGGGGGCGGGTAAAACAGAAGTGTCGTTGCATCTTGCCGAAATGTTCAATGGGGAAATTATTTCGGCGGATGCGTTCCAAGTGTACCGTGGTCTGGACATCGGTACAGCAAAAGCAAAACCCGCAGAACAGGAACGTGTCGCACATCATCTGCTGGACATTAAAGAGGTCACTGATAACTATACGGTGGCCGAATTTTGTGAGCGTGCCCGGATACTGATTGCCGATATTGCCGCGCGGGGGAAAACCCCCTTTTTGGTCGGCGGTACCGGTCTGTATGTACAAGCATTGCTTGAAGGCTATACATTCCCTGACATCGGACCGGTTCGGGAATGGACGCAGCGCTACACTGAAATGTATCGCACGCAAGGGTTGGAACGATTACGCGAGGAAATGCGGCAACGTTCTCCGGAATATTTTGCGACACGGACGGTAGGCGATCCGCAACGATTGATTCGCGCCCTTTCCGTACTTGCGGCGGGAGGCAGTTACGAAGCGACGAAGAAAAGCGATGAGCCATTGTATACCGGACCGGTATTCGCACTGGCGCCGCCGCGGGAAACATTGTATGAGCGTATTAATGCCCGTGTTGAAAAAATGTTTGCCGAAGGTTTGGAAAACGAGGCGCGTTGGCTTTGGCAAAAGCATGAAGGCAGTATAAGCCAAGCGGGGAAAGGGATAGGGTACCGTGAATGGCCGGCATACTTTGCGGGGGCGCAGACACGTGAAGAAACGCTTGCTTTGATACAGCTTCATACGCGCCGTTTTGCCAAACGCCAAATGACATGGTTGCGCCGAATGCCATACATAACGTACATAGATCCGTGCGCATACCCGAACGCGCAAGCGCTCGCTGATGCCATGCAACAAATCATTAAAAACAACTGGGAGACGTGAAATGACAAATAAAATAAATTTACAGGATGCTTTTCTTGAGGCCTTAAAAAAAGCGAAGGCCGCAGTCAATATTTATCTTTTGAATGGGGTTAAACTGCAGGGAATTGTCAAGGATTATGATAATTTCACAGTATTACTTAAAAGTCAGGAAAAAGAACAGCTGATTTACAAGCATGCCATTTCTACGATTCAAGAAGGGGAAAAAGAGTGAACGATTCACAATCATCTGCCATTACGCTTAAGGAAATCGAAACACAGGCTTTACTCACATGTCGGGAAGCGTTTGCGCGCTATGATGAAGTCGCGGTAAAAAATACCGAGAAAATCTTAACAGCATTTCGTGAATGCCAATTATCCGCATTCCATTTTCAAGGAACGACAGGTTATGGTTATGACGATGTCGGCAGGGAAACCTTGGAAAAGGTATTTGCGCATGTTTTTCGTGCGGAAAAAGCGCTGGTCCGTCCGCACTTTGTTTCAGGAACGCATGCCTTAGCGACAGTCTTGTTGGCATTGCTTAACCATGGCGATGAAATGGTCTGCGCGATGGGAACGCCTTATGACACGATGCAAACGGTTATTGGGCTTACCGGTAATGCGCCGGGAAATCTGCGGGAGCGTGGCGTAGCATATCATGAAGTAGCGACGAAGGACGGTCGGTGCGATCTTACTGCGCTGGCGAATGCGGTAGGACCCAAAACACGTCTGGTATTGATCCAACGTTCGCGCGGTTATGCGGAACGAAAAGCATTGACAATTACCGAAATAGCAGAAATCATTCGTGTCATCAAAGCGAAAAATCCGCAGACGATTTGTTTTGTCGACAATTGCTACGGAGAGTTTACTGCCACACAAGAGCCGATCGAAGTCGGCGCCGATATTGCAGCCGGTTCGCTGATCAAAAATGCCGGTGGCGGGATCGCTCCGACAGGGAGTTATGTCGTCGGGCGCGCGGATCTGGTCGAAGCAACGGCGCATCAATTGACGGCACCGGGTCTGGGCGATGAGATGGGTTCGTATACGCCGGGGTATCGACTCTTTTTTGAAGGCCTTTTTATGGCGCCGCATGTAGTCGGACAAGCATTACGCGCCGCCGAATTTGCTGCCGCCGTATTTCATCGTTTGGGTTTCAAAAGCGAACCGCAATTAGGTACGGAGCGCAGTGATCTCATTCAAACAATCGAATTAGGCACAGAAAAAGCGTTGTGCGGATTTTGCGAAGGATTGCAGGCGTGGTCACCGGTCGACGGCTATGTGCGTCCGGTCCCGGGAGAGTTACCGGGGTATGCCGATCCGATTATCATGGCCTGCGGCGCATTCACGCAAGGGTCATCCATTGAACTTTCCGCCGACGGTCCGTTGCGTGCGCCGTATACGGTATATTTGCAAGGCGGTTTGGTATTTGAACACTCACGCTTGGCTATTATGGGTGCAGCCGCTAAAGTGCTTGAGCAATAGAAATCAAAAATCCCATCGTACGATGGGATTTTGCTTTTGCTTGACAATGATATCTTCTCTCGGGTAAAATAAATAAAGTTACGCGGGGCTATAGCTCAGTTGGTTAGAGTGCTACGTTGACATCGTAGAGGTCACTGGTTCGAATCCAGTTAGCCCCACCATTTTAACACCGTCAGGGTGCTTTTTTTTTGCCGTTAAAATTTTTACAATGCGAAGTAGCGCGGAAAGGATCCATATGGCGAAGTGGGCAGTCGCAGTCGCTGCGCTTTTTTGGGCAATCAGCGGCGTAGTAGCGCAACAATTGTTTGCCTCCACGACGATTCAGGCACCGGCCTTAACAACGATTCGAATGGCATTTAGCGGGATTTTATTTTTGCTGATTTTTTTTGTAACGCGCTCCAAGCACGGAAAACTCGCTTCACGCACTCGTAAATTTTATCTGTTGAAAATGCCGTTGTTCGGAGTGCTGGGTATTTTCGGTATGCAGTATACGTACTTTCAAGCGATTCAGCACGGCAGCGCGGTAGTGGCAACCGTATTGCAAAATTCTGCACCGGTGTTGCTGCTTTTCTGGGCGATTTGGCGCACTAAGTCTTGGCCGAATTTAACCGATGTGTTGGCGACCACAGGAGCAGTAATCGGTGTTGTACTGCTGGTGACGGGCGGGGACGTGACCAAACTTCTCGTTTCTCCGATAGCCATTTTCTGGGGGATTTTATCCGCCTTTGCCGCCGCATTTTACATCCTTTTTCCGCTTTCGTTATTGCGGCGTTTTCCCGCGCCATATTTATTGGGGTTGGGAATGTTGTACGGAAGCATATTCAGTTATTGGATTACGCCGGTGACCGATTGGTCTATGTTCTTTCGCCCGCAAGTTTTACCCATGTTTTTATACATCGTGGTGGGCGGAACACTGATTCCGTTTTTTCTGTTTCTCTATGCGTTACGTACATTACCGCCGACTACAGTCAGTGTGCTTACCTGTCTGGAGCCCTTTGGCGCAGTCGTTTTTTCGGTACTCTTTTTGGGTATGTCATTCGGTTGGGGAGAAATCATCGGCATTATTTGCGTCATGAGTGCGGTGCTTTTACTTGCTTTCAGTAAAGAGCCGCGAGAACCTACGCAAAGTCAGGACTGAAATTGCCGTCATGAAAGATTTCTACTTCACGACCGTCTTTGGTGCGTCCGACAATGGTAAGGTCAGAACTTCCGATCATAAAATCCACATGAATCATCGAGCGGTTTAAGCCGGCGGCGGTCAATTCGTCGTCGGTTTTTGTTTTGCCGTCGGTGATGCAAGTAGGATACGCGGCGCCGAGCGCCAAATGGCAGGAGGCGTT
Organism: uncultured Negativicoccus sp.; assembly: GCF_902480485.1. Taxonomy (NCBI): domain Bacteria; kingdom Bacillati; phylum Bacillota; class Negativicutes; order Veillonellales; family Veillonellaceae; genus Negativicoccus; species uncultured Negativicoccus sp. The sequence continues at coordinate 25,778 of NZ_CABSTC010000001.1, forward strand.
TTCGTCAATTAACGTTTCATAGAACGAATAGGGAATTTGCGCAATGGGTGAATCTTTTGGTACGAGTGCGACCTCGCCTAAAAAGCGTGCTCCTTCATCCGATGCAAGCAATTGTTCGATGGCCTCCTTACCTTTCGAAGCTTCTACTTGCACTACTTTACCGTCGACGAAATCAAGCTCCAATCCTTCGACCGTTTGGTTGTAAACGACTAACGGGCGAGTGCCGGTGACGTGACCTGTCATGCGCCGAAAATCAGGGGCAGTAAAAATTTCTTCCGTGGGAATGTTAGCAGCGAACGGGACCGCGCGGCCGCTTTTTTCATTACCGCCTTGCCATATGTGCGTGTCCGGCAGGCCGATCACGAAATCCGTGCCGTTTTTGCTCATGTAGTGCAATGTGTCCAGTCGTAACGCATCTAATAATCGACGACGTCTGTGCAATGTATCCAAATGATTTTGCCACGCTGCCAACGCATCTTCGTTTTGAATACGGGAAACATAAAAAATGGAGTCCCATAACTTTTCTAAAGCCGTTACCGGCGTTTCGTCCGGAAATAAAAGGGCTGCCCAGGTGGGGGTTGCAACGGCCGCTACCAGCCACTGCACTTGCGAGTTCATAGTGGCTTGTGAGTAAAACTGAAATACTTTGTTTTTGGCCTGCTGAAACGCGTTAATTCGCGTCGTGGGTACCTCTTTGAAAAGTGGCGAATCACAACTTACCAAAGAGATGATAGCTCGATTTTCCGCCAAATATTCTTGTGCTTTGGTGATCTGCGAAGGACGGGTATACAGCAGCGAATCTTCCTGCGCGTATTGCAAACGCTGGGCGAAAACGGTACCGGATTGCCAATCAACCTGCACATCGCCGGCGCCATGGGCGTAAGCGGCATTCACCAAAACGGTGACAAATTCATGTGCTTCCACCGGTGCGTTAATAAGTAACAGTTGCTCGGGTTGCAAGTTCACACCATATTGTAAAAGAACATCCGCATACGATTTCGCAAGTTTTTGATCCATAATTCATTGCTCCTTTGTGTCACTGGGTATAAAATATATTCAAAACGTATAAAACAAGAGAAAGAAGGATTATCGGTGCATTTTTCTCGGTCCGTCATTCACGCACTGTTGGCGAGTGCCTTAGCGCTTTCATTTTTAGGAATATTATACTATTTCTTAGCAGACAATTCCCAATCGGAGCCTATGCCGATGGCGGCCGCTTCAGTGGCGGCGCCCATCGAAGAAAATATGTTGGTTTACGTAGCAGGGGCAGTCGAACAGCCGGGCGTGTACCAATTGCCGATCGGAAGTCGAGTCAAAGATGCGGTGCAGGCGGCAGGAAATCTGCTACCGTACGCCGATGCGGAAGCAGTCAATTTGGCGGCGAAATTACGTGACGGTGAGCAAATCAGCGTGCCGTTTAATTTTAATCCTCCGGAAGGGCAACTCGGCATCACGTATGTGAATATTAACACGGCGAATTTGGCAGAGTTGACTGCACTTCCGGGAGTGGGTGAGGCCACGGCGCAAAAAATTTTAGACTATCGTCGGGAGCATGGTCTGTTTCGTCAATTGACGGACTTGGAAGAAGTCAAAGGAATCGGTGAAGGAAAATTCAAAGAGCTGCGTCGTCATATCACCATTTGATCTGGCATTATGGAGCGTTGTTGTTTGCGTCGGCAGTCGCGCTGGGGATCGTTTTAAATACCACGTATCCGTTACTTGTCTACGGGATTTTATTGATTGCAGTCGGTGCTCTTACCGGATTTTTCTTTTTGACGCCGGAAAAAATGGGGCGCAAGTGGCTGCTCTTAATTTTATTCAGTGGTTTGCTTGCAGGCGGCGCGGACGTTTATTGGCAAGAAAAGCAATCAGCGGATCTTGCTTTTTTTGTGTATAACGAAACCGGCACATACCATGTCACTGTGGAAAGGGAAGCACAGGTTTTCACCGACGAGGATAAAGTGACATATCGGTATCCGGTGGCGTTAAAAACATTTTCCTATCCGGATGGTCTAACAAGGAATGTAAAAGGGAACGCGTATCTTTATTTGGACAGCACGCAGTATGAGCCGTATCCTGTTGGCACGGTGTTGCAAGTTAAGGCCGAATTAAAACCGTTTCACTATTATCAAAACCCCGGACAAAAAACACTTTATTATCGTCACCGCACAGAACAAATGCTGGGCAATTTATACGTTCCGCTCAAATCGCAAGCGAATGCTGTCGGTATGGCTAAAGGTTATTACTTTTTGTCTATGGCACAACACCTGCGCGAGGCAACGCGAACCTTTTTTGCACAGGCGTTGCCGAAGTCGGAAGCGGCATTGGCGTTCGCTTTGCTGTGGGGCGGTTATGACGGCCTTTCTTCCGAACTGATTAATGCGTTTGCCAATTCCGGTATTATTCATATTTTATCTGTTTCCGGTTCTCATATTGCGCTTTTATTCGGCCTCATTTGGTGGCTCGGCAGGTGTCTTCGCATACCGGACCCACTCACATATGGTGCCGCTTTTTTATTGGTTTTTACCTATGCATTTATTACCGGCTGGCAACCTCCCGTGGTGCGTTCGTTTTGGATGGGCGCGGCGGCGTTTGGGGGAATACTGCTGCGGCGGGACGTGGATGCCAGCCATTGGCTTGGTTTGGTTAGCGCACTGATGCTGCTGTATCAGCCGTTTCTTTTATATGATGTCAGTTTTCAACTGTCATTTGGTGCCACGCTGGGGTTGGTAACCTGCTATGTTCCTTGCTCGCGACTGTGTCGCACGTATTTGCACATGCCGCTGCGCTTGGCGCAAGGGATCGCAGTTACCGTTGCCGCAAATATTTTTTTGTTGCCGTTGTTGTTATATTATTTTCAAGCCCTGCCGCTTTATGCAGTACTGACAAATATCATCGTCGCGCCGTTGTTGGAAATCATTATTGCGGCGGAGTTGGCGGCGGTCATCTTGCATTTTGTTTGGACGCTACCGGCGTTGGGAATCTTGCAACTCGTTCACTATGGTCTGGTTATCTCGGTTGCACTGATTCAAATCGTGGCTGATTTACCGCTGGCGCAATTACGATTTCGCGCGCTAAGTATCGGGGAAACGGTTCTCTATTTCGTCGGCTTGGCGGCGATCGTTATGTATTTTAAATCCAAACGCACCTGGGGGAAATATGCTTTATTGGCATTCTTCGTTATTTGTCTCGGGATGGGAATCTATCGGATCACGCAAAGCGGCCAAACGCGCATTTTCGTGCCGGACGTCGGGCAAATGGGAGCCATTTGTATGGAAACCGGGGGACGACGGATTTTATATATCAAGGAAAGTCGTTACGCGCGGCGAGATTATCCCCGGGCGCTGACTCGTGCTTTAAATTTTTACGGTATTTTTACTGTGGATGATTGTATTTATGTGACACCGCGTGAAAATACGGCAGAACCGTTTCCGGCGCATCGTTATCTGCGGGCACAGGAAATTTCCGACGGTAAAAATCAGTACGTCGTGTCAACGGCGGATACTTTTATTCAATATCCCGGCGTGCTTGCCAATCAAAACGGAGTAGGGCTGGTCATGTCGGACGGATCAGCGCTGGTACAATTACAAAACAAAAAATCTTTGCCTCTGCCGATTATGACGAATTTACTCGCGATCGTTAATGCGCAAAGTGCGAGAACGATACTGGCACAACGGCAGCCGCAACTGGCGATTACGATACCGAATGGAGGCTTTGGCGGTAGTGAAGGCATGGCGAACGGGAGCGAGGAGTTTCGCGCGAAAGGTATATCTGTGTATAATAATGAAGAGACAGGAATGATAGTCGCATCATTACATGGTCATACATGGCACATCGAAACGGAGATAAAAACGCATGCAGAAGGACCGAATTTACCTTTTTCACGGTACTGATATACCGGCTGTTTATGCCCGCAAGCAACAAGCCGGAAACGGTACTGCAGAAATCGTAGAACAGGGTAAAGAACACAGTACGACCGCGGAAATCGTGCAGCAAATCAATCAACCGTCGCTCTTTACCGAAGTGCGTCGGTTTGAATTTGTTAATCCTTTGTTTTTGACACAAAAGGATGAATCTATTCCGGCGAAGGAATTTCTGCAGGCATTGGAAAATGTACCGGTGGAAACGCGTGTTTTTTTTATTTTGGAAGGTAAACCGGACCGTCGATTAAGCTTGGTAAAAAAATTTTTGCCGCTGGCGCAAGTATCGGTGTCGGAATTTATTCCCGGCTGGAAAGTAGGTGCCGCTTTTAACAGTGTCTTGCGCGTTCAAGGTCGGACGTTAAGCCGTGCTGCGCAACAGTACTTGCAAGCGGTGGCAGAAAGCTGGGATAACACATCGTCCGTTTTTATTACTACAGAAGCACAAAAGTGGCAACTGATGACGGATCAAAAAGAGATCCCGCTCGAAGTGGTGCAGGAGTCGCTACCGTCGTACCTGCAACGGCAAGTGTTTCGATTTTGGGATGATTTGGTGGATCAACGCAAGCGAGCCGTTCTGGAAGCCGTTCCGCATTTATTCAATGATATGGCAGAGACCTTGAAAAATACCGGCTTTCTGGCTTCGCAATTGCGTCTTTGCTTGGGGATTTATGAATTGGAACATGCCGGTGTTGCGACGAGAGATATGGCACGAAAATTGCAAGTTAAAAATCAATGGCGATGGAAAAACATTTACGCCGCAGCGCAGAAGCTGAACTATGCGCAGTGCGCAGGGTTGTTGCTGACACTGTATCGCGCGCAATGGCGGCAACGTAACGGTTATGAAGTTTCGTGGAGCGAACTGTTCAGTGAATATTTGCGAGGAGCTTTATGAAGAAGAATACCATGATTGTCGCCGGTGTCGTGGCAGGAATTATGCTTGTCTTGATGTTTTTTCCTTTATTTGTCAACGGGACAAGCGGTGTCGTTCGCGGAGTCAAGCTGCAGGATCGGGATGTGTCCGGTTGGCAAGCGGAAGGACTGCAACGCTATTTGGCAGAGCAAAACAACAAATATGAAAATGCGGCGCTGAATTTGACCTATCAAACCTACACTTGGTCGATTCCGATGCGCGACCTGAAACTTGCCATAAATGCAGAGAAAACAGCGGCTGCTGTCAGCAGCTACGGTCGTACCGGTTCATGGTTTCGGCAATGGTGGGAGCAGTGGCAAAGCTACCTGAAACCGGTTCAAATGAATTGCACGGTCGCTTATGATGTGGCACATTTAAATGAAATTCTGCGGGCTAAAGTGGACGAACTGGCAGCGCCGCCACGCAACGCCTCGGTATCTTTTAATGAAGCTGGCGACGTTGTAATTGAAACGGAAAAACCGCGCCTGATATTGGATTATGTGCAAGTCGCCAAAGCGGCTGAGAAAAAAATAAATGCGCAGGATTTTTCTCCTTTAATATTGCAACCGAGCCAAGTGGATTTGCCGACGCTGCGCAAGGCGCAGTTGGCGTCGATCAACGCGATTTTAGGCGAATACACCACTTATTACGGCGGTGATGAAAACCGCAGCGCCAACATTTATAAAGGAAGCGCTGCTATTTCCGGTGCTTTGTTGGCGCCGGGCGAAACCTTCTCGTTCAATGATACGACCGGCTTACGCACATATGAGGCCGGTTATTTATCGGCGCCTGTTTTTATTAATGGCGAATTGGTTCCCGATGCCGGAGGCGGCATTTGCCAAGTCAGCACGACCATGTTTAATGCGGTTCTTTTGGCAGGTCTTGACGTGGTACAGCGCACGCCACATTTTGCACCGGTCGGTTACACAGAAATCGGGCGGGACGCGACCGTAGCGGATAATTCTATTGATTTTATATGGGTCAACTCAGCGAAGTCACCGGTGTATGTTATGGCGACGGCCGGCGGCGGTGCGATTAATGTAAAAATTTTGGGAAATAGTGATGATCGTCCTTCGGGAGTCGCGATCACAACCGAACCGGCAAAAGTTTTACCGCATGAGAAAAAAGAAATTGTGGTAAATGATCAGAAAGAGGATGTTATAGAAGAGGAAGGTCATGACGGCTACTCTGTTGTAGTGCATCGTCGTGTCAGCTGGAGTGACGGACGGGCACTTACGGATACATTTTATTCCGTATATGATCCGGTTACGACGATCACAAAGTTGTCGCCGCAGGAGGCGCAAAAACGCGTGGCGTCACTGGCGAAAGCTACGATGGAACATAAACCGGGAAAAGGTCGTGAAGCATCCGAAGCGAAAAATAGAATTCAGACGTAAGGGGGTACCGATAAGCGTTGCGTAAGTATAAATTTGTTCCTCGAAAACCGGTGAAATTTAAAGAGTTAATTGTCGACATTAAAGGGAAAACTTGGGAAATCACCAAAACAGCGGATTTTACGCCGCAAAAAATAAATGAATTTGTACCGCCGGCTGTGACGCTAAAAGTAGACGGTGAAACGGTTACTCGTACAGTGCTTCCCGACCCAACTGATGAAAATAGCGCGGCTCCGTCGGACAAAGGGAAGCAAGCTTCATTTGGGCAGGGGAATGGGGTATCACAAGAAGGGATGACTTCAGAACCGGCCTCGATAGAAGCGGCGACTCCCGAACCGGAAACCAAGGGCACGGATGCGGCACCGTCCGTAAGTACGACGGATGTGTCAAGCAGTTGGCAAAATTTGCTGTATGATGATCGATTTTTGCAGGCGCGTGCTCAAGCGAAAACAGGCGGCGATCCGGAGCTTTTGATCGGCAAACGCAAAATTAAAGCGACACCGCTTGCGATGCGGGAAATTCACGAAGAAATGGCAGCCGTCATCGTTGAAGGGGATGTTGTATCGGCTGAAGTTCGCGAATTGCGGACAGGTCGTAAATTGCTCAAATTAAAAATGGCCGATGACACGAACGGTCTGGCGGCGCAGTATTTCTTTGAAAAAGGAGAGGATACTTCCTGTTTGGAAAAAAATCTTTGTCGTGGCAAACGTGTACGGGCACGCGGCGAAGTGCGCCAGGATAAATATTCGGGCGGTTTGGTTATGCAGCTTTCCAATTTAATGTTGGTGCCGACCGGGACGTACAGTCATGAGGATAATCATCCGACGCCGCGCGTCGAATTGCACCTCCATACCAAAATGAGTACGGACGCGCTGATTGATGTGGACCGTTTGTTGACCACGGTAAAAGAATGGAATCATCCCGCGGTCGCCATTACCGATCATGGTGTTGTCCAATCATTCCCTATAGTGCAGGCATTGGCGGCGGAAAAAGGTGTCAAAGTCATTTACGGGATGGAAGGCTACCTGATTGAAGATATCCCGGCGGATATTACGCGCGATCAGCAAAAATATACTCATATTATTTTATTGGCGAAAAATCGCGTCGGTCTGCAAAACTTGTACCGACTGGTTTCGCTTTCGCATTTGCGGTATTTCAAAAAACGGCCGCTCATTCCGCGGGCAATCTTAGACGAGAATCGCGAAGGATTAATCGTCGGTTCGGCCTGCGTTGCGGGAGAATTGTTCCGCGCCGTTTTGGACGATTTGCCGCGCTCGGAGCAACTGCGAATTGCCAGTTACTACGATTATTTGGAAATTCAGCCGATTGGGGACAATCGCTTTCTCTTACAGGATGATCGCTATCCCAACATAAAAACGGATCGCGATTTGCAGAAGCTGAATGAAGTTATTGTCAGTCTGGGGGAAGAACTGAATTTACCGGTCTGTGCAACTTGCGATTCGCATTATCTGTTTGATGAAGATAAAATCTATCGCGAAATTTTACTCAGCAAATGGGGTAAATCCGGTGAGCCCGAACAATTGCCGGACCTTTATTTGCGTACGACGGAAGAAATGCTGGAAGAATTTTCTTACCTCGGCGAGACCAAGGCATTTGAAGTCGTTGTCAGCAATACCCGTGGAGTAAGCGAACTGGTGGAAGACTTTGCGCCGCTTCCTGCTGACGGAAAATTATATTCACCTCAGATCAGCGGCTCGGACACCGAGCTTGAACGCATGTGCTATGCAAAAGCTAAGCGCCTTTACGGTGACCCTTTGCCGGCGATCGTAGAAGAGCGATTGAAAAGTGAACTCGAAGCGATCATAGGCAACGGTTTCGGTGTGTTGTATTACATCGCGCATAAGTTGGTGGCCCACTCTTTAGGAGATGGTTATCTCGTCGGTTCACGCGGTTCGGTCGGCTCCTCCTTTGTGGCAACCATGGCGGATATTACGGAAGTAAATCCGTTGCCGCCGCATTATTTGTGTCCGCAATGTCAATACAGCGAATTCATCACGGACGGTTCCGTCGGCGGCGGGTTCGATCTTGCGGATAAAGCATGTCCAAAATGTGGCGCTGCATTGCACAAAGACGGTCACAACATTCCGTTTGCCGTATTCTTGGGATTCGAAGGGGATAAGGTACCGGATATTGATTTGAACTTTTCCGGTGATTATCAGCCGCAAGCGCACAAATATACGGAAGAATTATTCGGGCGCGACAATGTGTTTCGCGCCGGGACAATCAGCGGTATTCAAGATCGCACCGCCTTTGGCTATGTAAAAAAGTACGCGGAGCAACGGCAATTGGTGACGAATGATATCTATGCGGAGAGTCTGTTGACTGGCATCACCAAGGTCAAAAATACCACCGGCCAGCATCCGGGAGGCATTATGGTTTGTCCCCGCGATATGGATATTTTGGCATTTACGCCGATTCAACATCCGGCCAATAAAAAAGAGTCGGGCATCATCACGACTCATTTTGACTACCATTCCATCGAAGGCCGTATGGTTAAGCTCGATATTCTGGGGCATGATGATCCGACCGTCATTCGTATTTTAGAAGATTTGACGGGCATCAAACCGTCAGAAATTCCGTTTGATGATCCCGCCACCATCAGTCTCTTTTCTTCGACGGAAGCGCTGGGGCTGACACCGGAGCAATTAAATGGAGATACCGTCGGGACGTTGGGGATTCCGGAATACGGTACGCAATTCGTACGCCAGATGCTGGAAGACACACACCCGCAAAATTTTAGTGAATTGGTACGTATCAGCGGATTTTCTCATGGCACGGATGTGTGGCTTAATAATGCCAAGGATTTGATTACGGCCGGCGAAGTCAAGCTGGAAGACGCGATTTCAACCCGTGATGACGTGATGAACTATTTAATTCAGCACGGTGTGGCACCCAAAATTGCGTTCAACGTCATGGAAAATGTTCGGAAAGGACGCGGTCTCGAAAAGAAAAATAAACAGGGTCAACCTGTCAGCAAAAATGAAGAAGCTCTGCGCAAAGAAAAAATTCCGGAATGGTTCATCAATTCCTGCAAAAAAATCTCGTACCTCTTTCCACGGGCGCATGCGGTGGCATATGTCATGATGGCCTTCCGTATTGCCTGGTTTAAAATCTACCATCCGCTGGCATTCTATGCAGCATACTTTACCGTACGTGCGCGCGGTTCTTTTGACGGCAAGGCGATCTTACCGGGGTTGGCGAGCCAAGAAAAAATGTGGAAATACATTCAGGCCAAAGGCCGCGACGCCAGTGCGGTAGAAAAGGATTCCGCCACGAATATTGAAGTGGCGATGGAAATGGCCCAACGCGGTTTCCGGTTTAAACCCATCGATCTTGCCCGTTCCCACGTGCGCGATTTTGTGGTGGAAGATGGGATGTTGTTACCGCCGCTTTCCTGCGTACCGGGACTTGGCGAAACCGTAGCGGAAGAAATTGTGGCGGCGCGTGAAAACGGACCGTTTACATCAAAAGAAGACCTGCGTAAACGCGGTAAGGTCAGCCAGACGATTGTGGAAACACTAACGGAAATGGGCGCCTTGGAGGGAATGCCTGATGAAGAACAATTAAATTTATTTGGTTAATCCTACACTTGCGGGCTTACCGTAAGCTGTGATATACTTGTACAGGTCAAAATACGCACGCCGATGGATTCAGACAGCTGTGTCCGGATGACCCGGGCCCTGTCGGAGAGGAAGCGGCGGAGGTAAAAAACAGGAGGTAGTAAAATGTCAGTAGTATCTATGAAACAATTGTTGGAAGCCGGTGTTCACTTTGGACACCAAACTCGTCGTTGGAACCCGAAAATGGCACGTTTCATTTTCACGGAACGCAACGGTATTTACATTATCGATCTGCAGCAGACCGTTAAAAAAGTAGACGAAGCCTATGATTTCCTTCGTGACTTGGCGGCATCGGGCAAGTCGATATTGTTCGTCGGGACGAAAAAACAGGCCCAGAACACTATTCAGGAAGAAGCGGAACGTTGCAACCAGTTCTACGTAAAAGAACGTTGGCTGGGCGGCATGTTGACCAACTTCAAAACGATCCAATTGCGTATCAAACGTTTACAGGAACTGAAGGCAATGGAAGAAGACGGCCGTTTCGATCTCTTACCGAAAAAAGAAGTCATCGGTTTGCGCCGTGAAATGAGCAAACTGGAAAAATATCTCAACGGTATTAAAGATATGAAAGGTTTACCGGGGGCTCTCGTGATCATTGATCCGAAGAAAGAGCAGATCGCGGTAGCGGAAGCACGGAAACTCAATATTCCGATTATTGCTACGGTTGATACCAACTGTGACCCGGATGAAATCGATTTTCCGATTCCGGCGAACGATGATGCGATCCGTGCCGTAAAATTGTTGGTCGGTAAAATGGCGGACGCTGTTTTGGAAGGCCGCCAGGGCGAGCAGGACGAAGTAGCGGAAGCGGAGCCGAAAGCGGAAGACAGCGCGGAAGAAGCTACCGAAGAAACCACAGAAGAAACAGCGGAATAAAGTACAACAAATATATAAGGAGGGACTGCCTGAATGATTACAGCAAGCTTGGTGAAAGAATTACGCGAGAAAACAGGCGCGGGCATGATGGATTGCAAACGTGCTTTGGTGGAAACGGACGGCGATCTCGAAAAAGCGGTAGACTATCTTCGTGAGAAAGGCCTTTCCAAAGCCGCAAAAAAAGCGGACCGCGTAACGGCGGAAGGTTTGGTCGCATCTTACATTCACGGAAACGGCCGTATCGGCGTTTTGGTAGAAGTCAACTGCGAAACAGATTTCGTAGCCCGTTCGGAAGATTTCCAGCAACTCGTTAAAGATGTCGCGATGCAAATTGCGGCGACGAATCCGCGTTATCTCACACGGGAAGATGTTCCCCAGGAAGCGATCGATCATGAACGCGAAGTACTTCGTCAGCAAGCTCTGAACGAAGGTAAACCGGAAGCGATCGTCGATAAAATGACCGAAGGTCGACTGGAAAAGTTCTATCGCGAAAACGTTTTATTGGAACAGGAATTCGTTAAAGATACGGACAAATCGGTACAGCAAATGATCACCGAAATGATCGCGAAGATCGGTGAAAATATCAGTGTTCGTCGATTCACACGTTATCAACTCGGCGAAGGAATTGAAAAACGGCAAGACGACTTCGCATCCGAAGTAATGGCCACGATGAATCAATAAGAGAACACACATGTGTTCTCTTATTTTCTAGGTGCAGATGCGGAGGTTTATTATGGAAGCAAGGAAGTATCGTCGAATTGTATTAAAGGTCAGCGGAGAAGCTCTCGCCGGCGAAGCGGGGCATGGTATTGATCCGATTGTCACCGAATCGATTTCTAAAGAAATTGCGGCGGTAGCGGACAACGGGGTAGAGGTTGCAGTGGTCTGCGGCGGCGGTAACATTTGGCGAGGTATTTCCGGCAGCGCCCAGGGTATGGATCGCGCATCAGCAGACTATATGGGGATGCTTGCGACCGTGATCAACGGCCTGGCATTGCAGGAAGCGTTGGAACAAATCGGTGCATCCACCCGTGTGCAGACAGCGATAGAAATGCGTCAGGTAGCGGAGCCGTATATTCGTCGACGGGCGATTCGCCACTTGGAAAAAGGCAGAATTGTCATTTTTGCCGGCGGCACGGGCAATCCCTTTTTCTCTACCGATACAACCGCCGCTTTACGTGCGGCGGAAATTGAAGCGGACGCTATTATGATGGCAAAACGTGGTACGGATGGCGTATATGATGCGGATCCGCAAACCAACCCCGACGCAAAAATGTTTGACTCGCTGACATATTTTGAAGTCATGCGTCGACAATTGGGTGTGATGGACAACACGGCGATTACTCTGTGCATGAATAATCATATTCCGATTATTGTATTTAATATTGACACCCCGGGCAACATTTTAAAAGCAAGCATGGGGGAACGGATTGGTACGTATATTGGAGGCGACGAAAATGTTTGATGAAATCATGCTGGACTTGGAAACGCGTATGGATAAAGCGATTGAAAACTTGCAGTTTGAATTTGGCACCATTCGTACCGGTCGCGCCAACACAAGTCTTTTGGAAAACATCATGGTGGACTACTATGGTGTTCCGACTCCGGTTACTCAAGTTTCGTCAGTTTCCATTCCGGAACCGCGCATGCTGTTGATTCAGCCGTGGGATAAAAGCATGCTCGGAGCTATTGAAAAAGCGATCCAAATGTCAGACTTGGGCTTGGTGCCGAATAATGACGGCTCGCAAATTCGCCTGAACATTCCGCAATTGACCGAAGAACGTCGTAAAGAGTTAGTTAAATTGGTGCATAAGCGCACGGAAGAAGCACGGGTTGCAGTTCGCAACGTGCGTCGTGACGGTAACGAGCAATTGAAACGCGAAGAAAAGAAAGACGGCGTATCGGAAGACCAGGTAAAAGTGGCCACTGACGATGTGCAGAAATTGACCGATAAAAAGATGAAAGAAATCGATCGACTGGTAGAAGCGAAGGAAAAGGAAGTGCTCGAAGTTTGAGTACTGCTATTTCTACGCAGTGGCTGGGCAGACCTCTTGGTGAAGTGGCAGATGCGCTGCACGAAAGAGGTCTGCTTTATTCATTTTCAGAAACGGAAAAAGACAGCCGCCATTATATCGTTGCTCCGCAACATCAATACGTCGTACGAGTATGCATAGATAATCAGTCGATCGTCACTTGTGCCAAACAAGTTTATAGTGATGAGGTAAATGCATACATTAGCAAGCAATATGGGGAACAATATGTCGTCAAAGCCTAATTCATTGCCGGCTCACGTAGCCATTATTTTGGATGGCAACGGACGCTGGGCGAAAATGCGTGGACAACTTCGGCGAATGGGGCACAAAGCAGGCGCTCAAAATGTTAAAACGATTGTCCGTGCAGCTTCGGATCAGGGTATAAAAACACTTACTTTATATGCTTTTTCTACGGAGAATTGGCGGCGTTCTACTACGGAAGTCGCTTTGCTGATGCGCCTGTTCAGCTGGTATTTAGAACATTATATTGATGAGTTAAACGAGCACAATGTACAAGCGCATGTCATCGGCGACAGAGAACGATTAAGCGCCGACTTAATTGCGAAAATAGAACGTTTTGAAACGGCAACGGAAAAAAATACCGGCTTAGTTTTAAATATCGCACTCAATTACGGGGGCCGTGAAGAAATTTTGCAGGCGGCACGCCGATATGCGGATGACTTTGCGCAAAAGAAAACATCGACATTGACGGAGGAACAATTTCAGCGCTACTTGTATCCGTCTGCCGTGACGGATGTGGATTTATTAATTCGCACCGGCGGCGATCAGCGCATCAGTAATTTTCTTTTATGGCAGATTTCGTATGCGGAACTTTATTTTACCGATACTCTATGGCCGGATTTTTCGCCGCAGGATTTAGCGCTGGCGATCGCCTCCTTTGCAGGTCGTGAACGACGGTTTGGAGGCTTGCAGGGAGAGGAGTAAATATGTTACGAACACGCGTTATTACAGCACTTATCGGTGTCGCCGCTTTTCTCCTGCTTATCTATTTGGGCGGGATTTGGTTGGCTCTGCCGGTATGGGGCTTAGCTTTTTTAGCATTATTGGAATATAAACATATTTTGCAACAGCGGCAAATTTATGCATCGGCTATCGTGATGACTATTGTCATGACGTTGATGATTGTCGGTGCGGAGACTGTCGGCGGTATCTTTTTATTGATTCTTTTGCCGGCGATTTTGCCATGTCTGTTCCTCGTAGCATTTTGTTTACGACGTGCGCCGGACTTTTTATCACTGTTTTTCACTATCGGCGGCGTGTTGTACATCGGTGTCGGTTTTAGCACATTGCTTTTGTTGCGTAGCGCGTCGTTTTTGCATGGAGCGGCATTCGGCTCCGGCACTTTTTGGGTCTGGTTTGCGCTTTTGGGAACGTGGATGAGCGACACGGGTGCTTATTTTGCCGGCAAACGATTTGGAACCAAAGCGGTGGTTCCGCAAATCAGCCCGCATAAAACGCTTGAAGGTTTTATCGGCGGTGCCCTTTTTACAATAGTGGGATTGCTCATATATGCGTACGCCGGTCAAGTACCGCTTTCTTTTGCACTCGGTTTAGCTATGGCGGTAGCGATGGTCGCGCCGGCAGGAGATCTTTTTGAATCACTTTTGAAGCGCTACGTAAATGTTAAGGATTCGGGACATATATTGCCGGGGCACGGCGGTATTTTAGACCGTTTTGACAGCCTTTTATTCGTTACACCGGTGTTGTACTCGCTGCTTTTATTTTTGATAGGTGACTTATGAAAAAAATTGCGGTATTGGGAAGTACCGGATCGATAGGTACGCAAGCTTTAGAAGTTATTCGTGAGCATTCGGATAAATTACAGGCCACCGTATTGGTGGCTCATCGTAACACTGATTTATTGCGGCAGCAGATCGAGGAGTTTCATCCTGAACTGGTTGCGGTAACGGATAGGGAAGCCGGGAAGCAGCTGCGAGCTACTTATACCGGTCCGACAAAAATTATCATCGGACCGGAAGCGTTAACAGAAGCGGCTGCGGCAGCTAATGCCGAAATCGTTTTGGTAGCCATTTCGGGCGCTATCGGGATCGCGCCTACGTTAGCTGCGATTGATGCACACAAAGTGATTGCTCTTGCGAATAAGGAAACGATGGTAGCCGCCGGCGATCTGGTTAACCGCAAAGCAGTAGAGGCAGATGTTACCATTTATCCTGTAGACAGTGAACATAGCGCGATTTTTCAATGTTTACAGGCAGTTCCCAAAGACGCGTTGGCAAATGTCATATTGACGGCTTCGGGAGGACCTTTCCGTGGCTATAGTGCGGCGCAACTTGCCAATGTAACCGTTGCCGATTGTTTAAAGCATCCGACATGGCAGATGGGACAAAAAATAACGATTGATTCCGCGTCCTTATTTAATAAGGGGTTGGAAGTTATCGAAGCCCATCATTTATTTGCCGTCGACTATGATAAAATAGAAGTTGTTGTACATCCGCAGAGTATTGTTCACTCGATGATTCGTTTGCGGGATGGCGGGGTGCTTGCTCAGCTGGGTGTTCCGGATATGAAATTACCGATTCAGCTGGCATTTTCGTATCCCGAGCGATGGACGATTAATAACGCTCCGCTGCATTGGGATACGCAACGCACACTGGAATTTGAGCCGCCGGCCACAGACGTTTTTCGTTCCTTGCCGCTGGCGTATCAGGCAGGGCGCATGGGACAATCGGCGACATTAGTTTATAACGCGGCCAATGAAGAAGCGGTAAAGGCGTTTATTGCAGATAAAATTTCCTTTACGGATCTTTTTACCGTGACGGAAGAAATGGTCGTAACTCATACGCCGACACCATTGCGTGATTGGCAAGACATTGTGATGGCTGATCGGGCCATTCGCAATCGAGCGACGGAATTTATTGCGACATTATCGAAATAACGGAGGAATACTTTGCTGACTATTATCGCGACCATCTTTGTATTTGGCGTGATTGTTCTTGTGCATGAGTGGGGACACTTTATTACAGCTAAATTGACCGGTATGCGAGTGGATGAGTTTGCGGTCGGTTTCGGCAGTAAGTTGTGGTCAAAGCGCGTGGGAGAAACAACATACTCTTTGCGATCCTTTCCTCTCGGGGGATTTAATCGCATTGCAGGCATGACGGAAGAGCAGGTTGAGGAGGATCAGGTCGATCCGCGTCGCGCCTTTGTGTATAAACCGGCTTGGAAACGTTTCATCGTGATCGTGGCCGGTGCGGCTATGAATTTTATTCTGGCCATTATTTTGATCAGCGGTCTGTTTAGCGCATACGGTGTTTCTACACCGAGTGATGAACCGATCGTCGGTGAAGTTCTTACACAGGCGCCTGCATCAAGTCATCAATTGGTGCCCGGCGATCGCATTGTAGCGATTCAGGGGGAGCCAATCCGGCAATGGAATGAAATTTCTCCCCATATGCAAAAATGGGGTGGGCAAGTGGTTACGTTACGAGTTGAACGTAACCACGAACCGCTGACGTTACAAGTGATTCCCGGAAGCGATAACGGACGTGTAGTACTTGGTATCCTTCCGGTCATTGAAACGCGGCCGGTCGGCTTACTCGAATCCGTTCAGTACGGTGCAGAACGTTCATGGAACTTAACCGCGCAGATGTGGAAAGGCATCGGTCAGCTGATTACCGGGAAAGTTTCCGGCAGCGAATTGGCAGGACCTGTCGGTATAGCGCAAATGGCAGGCAACATTGCGCGTACCGGTTTTGCCAATTTATTGATGTTTACCGCCGTATTGAGTCTTAACTTGGGACTACTTAATTTATTGCCCGTACCCCTGTTGGACGGAGGTCATTTATTGCTGATTGTGGTAGAGGGAATTATCGGTAAAAAATTACCTCCTAAATACCTGTACTATATTCAGATGACGGGAATGCTTCTTCTAGGTGCACTTTTTATTTATGCGACGAGTAACGATATCTTACGATTTTTGAAATGACATGAAGTGATAGAATGACACGAAGAAAAACAAGACAAATTCATATAGGACAAGTAGCGATCGGTGGGGGCGCACCAGTATCTATTCAATCGATGTCGACATTCACCCCGACGGACATCACAGCGGCGGTAAAGCAAATCAATGAACTTGCGGATGCCGGTTGTGACATTGTGCGTTTGGCGGTGCCGAATCGGGCGAGCGCGCTCGCGTTGAAGCAGGTTAAATCGCAAACCAGAGTGCCGTTGGTAGCCGATATTCACTTTGATTACCGCTTGGCTCTGGATGCCATTGACAGCGGTGTTGACGGTTTGCGGATCAACCCCGGCAATATTGGCAGTATGGAAAATGTGCTGAAAGTGGTCGAGAAAGCCAAACCGAAACGCATTCCCATTCGTATCGGTATTAACGCGGGATCATTACCTGAGCATATTCTGGAATCCTACGGCGGCCATCCGACCGCACAGGGAATGGTAGCTTCTGCATTGGAACATATTCGGATATTGGAGCAGGCGGATTATCGTGAAATGAAAATTTCGCTGAAATCCACGGATGTTCCCATGATGGTGGAAGCGTATCGAACGCTTGCTGATCAGTGCGATTATCCGCTCCATTTGGGCGTGACGGAAGCGGGCACGGTGATGCGCGGCAGTATTAAGTCAGCGATGGGGATCGGCGCTCTTTTGCTTGACGGTATCGGCGACACGATTCGTGTGTCATTGACAGCCAATCCCGTAGAAGAAGTAAAGGTTGCGAAAATGATTTTACAGGCAGCCGGTTATTCTACGTATGGGGCGGTCATGATTTCATGCCCGACCTGCGGACGTTGTCAAGTCGATTTAATTCCGATGGCAGCGGAAGTCGAAAAACGTCTGGAAGGTATTAAAACGCCATTGCGTGTAGCCGTCATGGGGTGCGTCGTCAACGGTCCTGGGGAAGCTCGCGAAGCGGACTTCGGAATTGCCGGTGGCAATGGCCAAGGCGTTTTGTTCCGCAAAGGCAAAGTGCTGCGAACTGTTCCTGAGGATGATTTAGTCGACGAACTAATGAATGAAATTGATCAATATCTAGCGGAGGAGAAAAAGGTATGAGAGCATCTCAATTATATAGTCCCACGTTACGTGAAATGCCGGCAGATGCGGAGGTAATGAGTCACAAACTGATGTTGCGTGCGGGGTTTATCCGTAAACTCAGTGCAGGTTTATATACATTTTTGCCGCTGGCTTGGCGCACGTTGCGTAAAATTGAAACGATCGTGCGAGAGGAAATGGACGCTATCGATTCGCAGGAAATTATGATGCCGATTATTCAGCCAGCAGAAATTTGGCAGCAATCGGGACGCTGGGGGGCCTACGGTGAAGAGATGTTCCGTCTCCAAGATCGGCATCAGCGGGAATTTTGCCTTGGACCGACGCATGAAGAGATGATAACCACGCTGGTCAAAATGGATGTTTCTTCGTACAAACAATTACCGCTTACTTTGTATCAAATTCAAAATAAATATCGCGATGAAGTTCGGCCTCGTTTCGGATTAATGCGAAGCCGCGAATTTATTATGAAAGACGGCTATTCGTTTGATGCTGACCCGGCAAGCATGAAAGTCAGCTATCAAAAGATGTATGATGCGTATAGTCGCATTTTTACGCGTTGCGGATTGGATTTCCGACCGGTAGAGGCGGACTCAGGGGCCATCGGCGGCAGCGGCTCACATGAATTTATGGCTTTTGCCAAGTCCGGCGAAGCGGCTATTGTACGTTGTCATGATTGTGATTATGCGGCAAATATCGAAGTCGCATGTCCGCAAACACCGGATATTGAAAGCGAAGCAGCCGGCGTAGAGCTCGAAAAAGTGGCGACACCCAATCAGAAAACAATCGAGGCATTGTGTCAATTTTTACAAATTGATGCTGCACAAACGATTAAAGTCGTTATGTACCAGGCAGAAAAGAAATTGGTCATGGCCGTTGTTCCGGGCACGGCAGAAGTCAATGATGTGCGCGTGGCGGGATTAGTCGGTGCTGTGGAATTGCCACTTGCTGGTGATGAAGAACTACAGGCTCATGGCCTTATCCCGGGGTACCTGAGCCCGATCGGCTTGACGCCGTCGGATGATTTGGAAATTATTGTAGATCCGAAAGTTATGCAAATGACGGATGCTGTCAGCGGCGCCAACGAAGCGGACACGCATTTCCGACATGTCATTCCGCAAAGGGATTTCCCCGATGTGCGCGTGGAAACGATTCGTCTGATTACAGATGAAGATGTGTGCCCGAAATGCGGCGGTCATATTACTATTGACCGTGGTATTGAGGTCGGTCAGGTATTTCAATTGGGCACAAAGTACAGCGAGTCGCTGGGAGCCATGTTCCTGGATCAAAACGGCAAGTCGCACCCCTTTTATATGGGTTGTTACGGTATCGGCGTATCGCGGACGATGGCGGCGACAATTGAGCAAAGTTATGACGACGATGGGATTATTTGGCCGGTTGCGATTGCGCCGTATCAGGTGGTCGTCGTAGCAGCTAACAGCAAAAATGAAGAACAGCAACAGGCGGCGGAACAATTATATAATGAGTTGACTCGGGCGGGCATCGAAACGGTCTTTGATGATCGTAAAGAACGAGCCGGTATCAAATTCAAAGATGCCGACTTGATCGGTTATCCTGTTCGTGTGACCGTCGGTAAAACATTCATTGAAGACGGCGAAGTAGAAATCAAGGTTCGTCGGAGTGGTGAAGTCACGAAAGTGAAGTCTGACAAAGCTTTGTCAACAGTGCAAGACTTGTTAGCATCACTGGCATAAAGGCACAAATAAAAAAGAGTCGATGCATCGACTCTTTTTTATTTGTAGCACTGACGGCTGCGTCAAAGGCCTATGTTATAATAAAGACTTGAAGAGGTGAAACAATGGAATTATTAGCGCCAGCAGGGTCGCTGGCACATTTAAAAACGGCGGTTGCTGCCGGCGCTGATGCAGTATATCTCGGCGGGAAAGCATTCAGCGCACGCCAAAGTGCAGCAAATTTCGATCACGAGGAACTGCGGGAAGCGGTGACGTTGTGCCACTTACATGATGTGGCCGTTTATGTGACCGTTAATATATTGGTGGCGGATGCGGAAACGGAGCCTTTTAAACATTTTATCCGTGAGCTTGCGGAGCTTTCTGTGGACGTCGTTATCGTACAGGATATCGGTGTTGCCCAAATCATTCGTCGCGAAGCGCCGCTGCTTGCTATTCACGGCAGTACGCAAATGTCGGTAAGCGATCTTGCAGGGGTGGAATTTTTAGCGAAGGAAGGGTTTACGCGAGTCGTTTTAGCGCGTGAGCTTTCCCTGACGGAAATTCAAGAGATTACAGAGCAGGCATCGATTGAGATTGAAATATTTATTCATGGTGCGCTATGTGTATCGTATTCCGGTCAATGCCTGATGAGCAGCTTTATCGGTGGCCGCAGCGGTAATCGCGGCGCATGTGCGCAGCCTTGCCGGATGCCGTATGACTTGGTGGATGCGTCCGGCGGACGTAAGAATCCTGCGGCGGAACAATATGTATTAAGTCCCAAGGATATGATTTCAACGGATGTTATTGCGGAACTTGCGCAAACTAAAGTCGCCTCGCTTAAAATCGAAGGACGAATGAAGCAAATTCCCTACGTATATACTACGGTGAAAACATATCGGCAACTGATCGACGGTGAAATCAATGCGCAGGTCGCGCAAACTATGTTGGCTAAAAGTTTTAATCGCGGTTTTACAAAAGCGTATTGGTACGACTCCGTCGGTCGTGATTATTTAACACGTTTTGCACCGAACTATCATGGCGAACCGATCGGTATTCTTACAAAAATTGATAAAAACAAGGAATTGGCAGTGTTTGCGATGTCGCATATTCCGGCGAACGCAAACGGTGTCTATAAATATATCGCCAAAGACGGTGGTTTATGTTATGTCGCCGGTAAAGATGTAACGTATCAATCTGGGAAAAAAGAGTTGTACTTCCACTATGCCGAATTTCCAAAGGAAGACACAAAACTTTATTGGCAATCTTCGGAGCAGCCGGCAAATGTTACAGCGGATATCATCGCCATTCCTACCTACTGGGATGTGCATGCCGTTGTCGGTGAACCGCTGCGGGTGAAGGTTCGTACAGAAGAAGGTATTGCAGTTGAAATTGTAAGTGATTTCAACGTACCGATGGCTCGCACACAGCCGACAGATCTGAATCTTGTAAAAACGCAACTTTCACGTTTGGGCAACACTGCTTTTGTACTGGAGGGTGTGACTTTAACGGAAGGCCATTTTATGCTGCCTAAAAGTGTTTTGAATCATGTGCGTACGCAAGCACAGACAGCATTAACAGAAGCTATTTTGCAAACCTATAAAGAACGTCATTTTCAGGCGGTACCGACGGTTTACGACAGAGTAAAACCGCATGTGCTACCATCGCTCAAAAGTGTAGTAGTACGAGCTCGAACGCTTGCACAGGTAGAAACGGCATTGGCAGAAAAAGCCAACGAAATTATTTTTGGTGGCGATATATTTACCGGTGAAACGTATACGGCACAAGATTATGCTCAAGTGGTAATGCGTTCGCGGCAGCATCATGCTCGCGTAGGCCTGGCTATGCCGCGTCTGACGCGACAAAAAGAAGCTGCTGAAGTTGACTGTATGCTTCAAGATATGGTTGCCGCACAACCGGATTTTATTTTGATTCATGCGTACAGTGATGCGCAACGATTGGCAGAGTTCGCGCCGCAGATGCCTTTTTATGTAGCGCCGACGCTAAATGTATTTAATCAGGAATCGTTGCGCTTTTGGCAACAACATGGTGCGAGCGCCATCTTTCTTTCACAGGAGCTTACACTGGCACAAATTCGTGGAATTTTACGCCAATACGACGGCTCATTGGGAGTATACGCTTGCGGTCGCACAGAATTAATGGTGACCGAAAATAATTTATATAGCGCCTATGGAGACGAAAAATGTACAGATCATGGAGTGCGGAATTGGTCACTGCGGGATCGATTGGGAAAGGAATTCCCTTTGCAGACGGATCAGTTCGGGCGTATGCATATTTTCAATTCAGTGCCTACAGATATGGCGCCGGCGCTCGCCCGTCTCTCGCAATACGGTGTTCACAAAGTGGTCATAGATGCGGCATTGCTTTCACAAAATGAGTTGGCGCAAGCAGTCAAAATTTACACGGCTCTATGGTTACAAGACGCCGAGTTTACGAATGAAGTGTTCCCGCAGGCAACGCGCGGACATTTGCAACGAGGGATTATGTAATGGAACGTAAGACGTTAGAGGCCTTAGATTACGGAAAAATTCAAGAACGGTTACGAGAGCGTTGTGCATCGAACGGTGCCAAGGAATGGGCACTGCAATGGTATCCCAGCAGTGATCCGAGAGAGGTTGAACGACGCCTAGCTGAAACGGCGGAGGCACTACTGCTGATTCAAAATGCACAGACGCCGCACTTCGGAGGCTTGCGGATGATTCGGCAGTCACTGGAACGAGCGCAGAAAAAAGGGATTTTAACGGTGGAAGAAGTGCTGGCGATTCGCTCGTCACTGGAAGCCTATCAAGAAATTCGCGACCGCTTTATGGCGTCGCAGGAAACGCCTCGTTTGACAGCACTTGCGGCAGGAATTGAGCCGCAACCGCAACTTTTAGCACGGCTTGAGACGATGTTTGATGAACGTGGTCGGATGCGCGACACCGCAAGTCCTAAGCTGAATCAATTGCGTCGCACTCAGGAACGGTTGCAGGAACGCGTGAAGCATTCACTGGAAGCAATGATCCAGGATCGTACCACTGCTAAATATTTACAGGAAGCGTTGGTCACACAGCGCAATGAGCGCTATGTCGTGCCGGTTAAAGCGGAATATAAATATGCGGTGCCGGGGATTGTGCATGATCGTTCCGCAACCGGACAAACGCTTTATATTGAGCCGCTCGTTTCGGTAGAATTAAATAATGATTTGCAAGAAGCAGCTTTGGCGGAGCATACGGAGATTGTGCGGCTAATGACGGTGCTTTCCGAGCAGGTGGCCCAGGTAGCGCAACCGTTGATGCATGCAGAAAAATGCACCACAGAGCTGGATTTTATTTTGGCACGAGGCTACCTTGCGGCGGAGGATCACGGACGGTCAGCGCAACCTGCCACCAATGCTGAAGTTCTTTTAGAGTCCGTTCGCCATCCGCTTTTACCCCAACAAAGTGCAGTACCCATCACTGTTGAAATCGGTAACGGGTATTCTATTTTGGTGGTAACCGGATCGAATACCGGTGGCAAGACGGTTGCCCTAAAGACGGTAGGTCTAGTAGCGGCGATGAATCAAGCGGGACTTTTTATCCCTGTTGCGGGACGTGCGGTTTTACCTATATTCCAAAATATTTGGGTGGCGATCGGCGACGAACAAAATATGGCAGAAAATTTGTCCACGTTTTCCGGGCACATGAGCCGCCTGATTCGAATTATGAAAGAGGCAGGCAGCAACGATCTGGTGTTGTTGGATGAGTTAGGATCAGGAACGGATCCTGTGGAAGGCGCGGCACTTGCGATTGCGATTTTGGAGTACTTCCATCGCTTGGGGTCGCTCGCCATGGTAACCACGCATTACAGTGAGTTAAAGCAGTACGTTTATACGCATCCCGGCATGGAAAATGCGCATGTTGAATTTGATGATGAGACACTTACACCCACATACCGTTTGCAGATCGGTATTGCAGGGAACAGTCAGGCGCTCAATATTACAAAACGTCTGGGCATGATTCCTGAAGTGTTGGCTCGCGCGCAGGAATTGAAACAAGCTTCCGCGTATTATGAAATGGAAACGGTGCTTGAAGAACTGAATCATAAACGCCGCGAACTTTCCCGTATGGAGGAAGACTTACAAACGCGGCTTGCTAAAGCGGAAAAATCGCATGCCAAATGGAATGAAAGCAACCAGGAATTGCAGCGTAAAAAGCAAGCCATTTTGCAGAAAGCACGTGATGATGCGCGGCAATTAAAGCGTGAGCTTAAAGTGAATGCCGAACAAATCATTAAAGATTTGAAACGCAGCGCTAAAGAGGCAAAAGATAAACAGCAGGCGGTCGTTGATGAGAAGCGGCAAGCGATTGACCGTTTGTCGATACCGAGCGCAAATGAACGAACAAAAATCCCGCTTCGCAAGATCGAAATCGGGCAAGCGGTGTATGTAGATACGTTGGAAAAGGTAGGCACTGTGATTGATATCCAGGGGAAACAGTTCAAAGTTGATTTAGCCGGTCTGCCGATTACGGTGGCGGCCAGAAATTTATTTTACCCGTTACCGCAAGAAGCAAAGCCAAAGGAAGTAAAAACAAAAGAACGGATTCGCAGCACGACAGTAGCTCCGAAAATGCGTATGGCGGCGCAAAGCATTAATCTGATCGGAGAGACGGTGGCGGATGCCGAACCGCAAGTAGCCGCTTTTTTGGATGCGGCGATGCTGGCGGGTTTGACCTCGGTGGAAATTATTCATGGGAAAGGTACCGGCGCATTACGCAAAGGGATTCACGAACAATTACGCAAAATTCCTTATGTAAAATCCTTTTCATTCGCACCGGCAGTGGCCGGTGGCAGCGGCGTGACAGTGGTGACACTCGGATGAATAGCGTAGAGGAAAGTTCACGCAGTCGAGCGGTCAAATGGTTGTTGCGCTTAAGCGGAGTGAAGGCACTGACGGAATGGACCGACGGTGATATCCTGAGTTGGATTATCAAGCGACAGTTGGTGTGGGATGCCACCGTACCGCATTGGCTAACACAACGCCATGAAGTAACCGATACGACAAAGGACGGTATTCGTACCGTCCGTATTGCGGCATCAAAAGAAAATAACAAACAGTATTTGTACTATGTACATGGCGGCGGCTTTTTAATGGAGATGTATTTCCTGTACTGGCTTTTCGCCGATCGAATCACGTCGTCATTGGGGGCGGAACTCGCCGTGCCAATTTATCCGCTGTTACCGGAAGCAAATATGGAAGTATGCTTTCAGGCGATTCTTGCCTCCTATCAACGCTGGTATAAAACGATTCCCAAGGATGCCATGATCCATATCATAGCGGATTCGTCGGGCTGTTCGTTAGCGTTACGCTTAGCGCAGGAAACTGTCGCAAGCGGTGTACCGGCCCCGGAAAACTTAATTTTGATCTCGCCTTGGGTGGATATGAATATATCGGATAAACGCCTCGATATCTATGAACAGGATGATCCCTTTATATCCGTGGAAGCATTACGTGAATGTGCCGCGATGGCGGTGCCCAACCAAGATTACGATGACCCACGGTATAGTCCCCTGTACGGAAATTTGTCAGGTATCGGGCGGTTGAGCGTTTTCACAGGAACGGCGGATACGCTGTATCCGAATGCATTGGCATTACGAAATCAAGCCACATTAGCGCATGTACCGATCAATTATTACGAACATAATGGAATGTTCCACATTTATCCGCACTTTCTCGTGGCAGAGGGGCGACAGGCATTTGCAATGATTAAAAAAATCATTATGGGCAAAGCACCCGATCCGCAAGGCCGCGGATTTACAATTATACGCTAAGGAGACAATTATGTTGAACAGTACAGAAAAGATGGTAGATGTAGGCGGTTTTCCAATTCCTGAGGATCAGGCGGAACAGTTTTGCGAAATGCGCGAAGCAATGGCAAAAGCAGCTACGGAAGTATTAGAAAGCTTTTGCACAAAAGTGGAGCGCAAAAACTTGGATGAAGTACTGGGGGAAGGCGTTATCGGGTATTTCGCTGATGGCGACGAGGTACATGTTTCACTGGATCCCTTTGAAGTGCCGGCGATGCATGTTGCGCATGAACGCGGTAAATTGCTGGAGTACATATTGGCGGCTAACGGAATTCCCGTCGAATACTATGAGAAACATCTCCGCAAAGTATAAAAGGTATAAAAGTTGTTACGAAATACATAATAATGTACAATAATAAGGAAAACGCTTAAAGCGCGTTACCAAAAAATGAAGGAGATGTACATGATTCATATTATTTGTGATACGACCGCATGCTTGCGTGATGAGTTTGTGGAACGTCATGACAATCTGCACATGATCCCCCTGCACATTGCGCTTGGGGGTGGTGAATCTGTGGATGACAACAGCATCAGCACAAAAGAAGTTTTTGAAAGTTATGAAGCCACGAAAATTCAACCGCTGACCAGTCAACCGTCTATTGGCGAGTGGTTGCAACTTATTAACTCGATTCCTGAAGAGGATCCGATCATCATT
Source organism: uncultured Negativicoccus sp. (assembly GCF_902480485.1). Classification (NCBI taxonomy): domain Bacteria; kingdom Bacillati; phylum Bacillota; class Negativicutes; order Veillonellales; family Veillonellaceae; genus Negativicoccus; species uncultured Negativicoccus sp. Next base: position 51,800 of record NZ_CABSTC010000001.1, read on the forward strand.
ATCACGCTTACTCAGATCGTCAGCGGTACAGCGCAGACGGCCCGGGTCGCAGCGAAACAATCAAAACGGAAACAAATTGCAGTGATCGACTCGCATTCTACCAACGGCGGCATGCAGATTCTGGTGGAAGAAGCGCTAGCCATGATCGAAGAAGGTAAAGATTTCGACACTATTGTGGCGCAACTGCATGAAAATATTGCTAATTCGATTACAATGTTTGTGCCCACCGATTTAAAATATTTGCAACGTGGCGGCCGTATCGGTAAAGTCGCAAGCTTAGTAGGTTCGATTTTACAAATCCGTCCGATTCTTTATCTTGAATCGGATGCGATCGGCATACTCGATAAAGTACGTACCACAAAACGGGCAATGCAAAAGATGAAAGAAAAAGCGATGTCCCGTCCTGTAAAACGTCTGCACGTTGCCACTATTTTGGCGGATGAGCTGGGATACCAATTCAAAAAAGAATTGGAAAGCGAACTTCCCGATGTCACTATTACGCACTCGGAAGGATCGCCGGTCTTGGCGTCACACTTGGGCCCGCAGTTGGTCGGCATGATGGTGGAATGGGAACATGAAGACGGCACCGAGGAGGGCGCGCATGTATAGTGAAATTGACGGCACACATTATAAACAAATGCTGATCGGCGCTTATCAGGCATTTAAAGAAAATTATGAAGCGATCAATGAATTAAATGTATTTCCTGTTCCGGATGGTGATACGGGCACCAATATGCTGAACACGTTACGTTCGATGTACAGCATGATTGTCAATAATGACAGTGAATTTATCGGTGTCATTGCGGAAACGGCAGCCACCGGTGCTATTATGGGCGCACGCGGCAACTCCGGCGTCATTTTATCGCAAATTATCCAGGGCTTGGCGAAAGGTTTGCGCGGTAAAAAACAGGCATCTTCCCGGCAGATGGGCAAAGCATTCCAGTATGGGATTTTATACGCATACCGTTCGGTCGTAAAGCCGGTCGAGGGTACTATTTTGACGGTCGCACGCGGCATTGCGAGAGGAACGCGTGACGTAACTCGCACGGAGCGTGACTTCAGTAACGTTTTGCGCAAGGCGATTCAAAGCGGTCAAGAAGCATTGGCGCAGACACCTGAACAATTGCCGATTTTAAAAGAGGCCAATGTCGTGGACGCAGGTGGACAAGGCTTACTGCTGTTTTTAGAAGGCTGCTTGGCTGGATTGACAGGCGAAGTAAGCATTACTCAGGAACAGGTGCCGGCTGCCGTTAAAAAATTGCAAGTAAAAGGTGAAACGTTCTCGATTGATTATCCGTATTGTACGGAATTTATTCTCCAACCGGCTAAAATCAAAGGTGCGGAAGCGCGTAAAGTACTGGAGGCATGGGGCGAATCGATGGTTGTTGCCGAAGGTACCAACCTGTTAAAAGTTCATATTCACACCCAACGTCCGGGGCATGTACTGGATATGGCAGCCGATTGGGGCACGCTGCATGATATTAAAGTCGATAACATGATGGACCAATTTGAACGAAATAAAAATATCGCTCGCAGTAATGAGAAAAAAGCATTAGGCTTATTGGCTGTGGTATCCGGCGACGGTTGGGAAGAAATCATGAAAAATATGCATGCCGAAGTGTTAAGCGGTGGGCAAACCATGAACCCTTCCGTCCAGGAAATTATGCAGGCGCTGGACGCTCTTTACGCGGACAACTATATTATTTTGCCGAATAATAAAAATATTATTCTTGCCGCCAAACAGGCGCAAAAAATCCTCGGCGAAAAATTACAAATTGTGCCGACTGCAAATCCTGCAGAAGGTGCCGCGGTAGCTATGCAATATGATCCGAATAATGATGTGGCCAGCAATGTGGAACGCATGTGCGAAGAGCTTGAACACATCCGTGCGGCAGGCATTACTCAAGCGGTGCGAGACAGTTCGGTAGATGGCGTCAAAATTGCCAAAGATGATTATATGGGCATTATTTTCGAGGATTCCATCGCCACCGGCGCGTTCGATCCGATTGTGCTCGCCGATCCGAA
>NZ_CABSTC010000002.1:0-35225 GCF_902480485.1 uncultured Negativicoccus sp.
CGATGGTACCAATATTAACGTGCGGTTTGCTGCGTTCAAAATGTGCTTTTGCCATTTGAATTTCCTCCTAATAGATGATGATTATGCTTTTTTGCCGCTGCGCTGCGCGACGATTTCTTCCGCGACCGCTTTCGGCACTTCTTCGTAATGATCAAACGTCATGGTGTAGTTACCGCGGCCCTGCGTCTTCGAACGCAAGTCGGTCGCGTAACCGAACATTTCGGACAACGGTACGAACGATTTGATGTTTGTCGCACCGCGGCGCGGTTCCATGCCTTCCACTTTACCGCGGCGGGAGTTCAAGTCACCGATAACGTCGCCCATGTATTCATCCGGTACGACAACGTCGACACGCATGTACGGCTCGAGGAGCACCGGCTGCGCTTTCTGCGCACCGGCTTTGAAGCCCATGGAACCGGCAATCTTAAAGGCCATTTCCGAGGAGTCGACATCATGGTACGAACCGTCGAAAACGGTAACTTTGATGTCTACCATCGGGTAACCGGCAACAACGCCGGTCTGCATCGCTTCTTCGACACCGGCCTGTACCGGTCCAATGTATTCCTTCGGAATGACACCGCCGACGATTTTGTTTTCGAAGGTGAAACCGGAGCCCGGTTCCATCGGTTCGAGTTTCAACCAGCAGTGACCATACTGACCGCGACCGCCGGACTGACGTACGAACTTACCTTCCGACTCGACTTCTTTGCGGATCGTTTCACGGTAAGCAACCTGCGGTTTACCGATGTTGCTTTCAACTTTAAATTCGCGCGACATACGGGTAACCAATACGTCCAAGTGAAGTTCGCCCATGCCGGCAATGATCGTCTGACCGGTCTCGGCATCGGTATGAACCTTGAACGTCGGATCTTCTTCCGCCAGTTTCTGCAGTGCAATCCCCATTTTTTCCTGGTCGGCTTTCGTCTTCGGTTCTACCGCAACGGAGATAACCGGATCCGGGAATTCCATTTTTTCCAAAATGATCGGGTTCTTTTCATCACAGAGCGAATCGCCGGTGGTGACATCCTTGAAACCGATGGCCGCCGCAATATCGCCGCTGTATACTTTGTCAATTTCGCTACGATGGTTGGCGTGCATCATCAAGATACGGCCGACACGTTCGCGTTTACCCTTCGTCGAGTTGTAAACGTACGAGCCCGCTTCGAGCGTACCGGAGTACACGCGGAAGAAGGAAAGTTTACCGACATAGGGGTCGGTCATGATCTTAAACGCCAAGGCCGAGAACGGTGCGTTGTCGTCTGAAGGACGGCTGTCCGCTTCTCCCGTATCCGGGTTGACGCCTTTGATCGCCGGTACATCCGTCGGAGCCGGCATGTACGCGACTACGGCATCCAATAATTCCTGAACACCTTTGTTCTTGTAAGCGGAACCGCAGGCTACCGGGTTCATTGTGGTGGCAATCGTCGCTTTGCGGATGCCCGCCTGAATTTCTTCGGTAGTGAGTTCTTCGCCTTCCAAGTATTTCATCATAAGTTCGTCATCGGTTTCCGCTACCGCTTCAATCAGCTTCGCGCGATATTCTTTAGCCTTATCCAACATATCCGCCGGAATTTCGCTTTCGACGATATCGATACCGTGATCGCCTTCATAATGGCAAGCTTTCATCTTGATCAAGTCGATGATGCCTTCAAAATCCTGTTCCGCACCGATCGGCAATGAGATTGGCACAGCGTTAGCGCCCAAGCGCTCTTTCATCGATTCAACGGCTGCGTAGAAATCCGCACCCGTCGTATCCATCTTGTTGATGAATGCGATACGCGGTACACCGTAGTGATCTGCCTGACGCCAAACCGTTTCCGATTGCGGTTCTACACCGCTTTTCGCGTCAAACACCGCGACCGCGCCGTCGAGCACGCGCAAGGAGCGCTCAACTTCGACCGTAAAATCCACGTGACCGGGCGTGTCGATAATATTGATACGATTGCCTTTCCAGTGGCAAGTCGTCGCCGCGGACGTGATCGTAATCCCGCGTTCCTGTTCCTGGTCCATCCAGTCCATGGTAGCGGCACCTTCGTGTGTTTCACCGATTTTGTGCACGCGTCCCGTGTAAAACAGAATACGTTCCGTGGTCGTGGTCTTGCCGGCATCAATGTGGGCCATGATGCCGATGTTGCGAGTATTTTGTAACGTAAATTCTCTAGCCACGATAGATTCCTTTCGTAATTACCAACGATAGTGGGCAAACGCTTTGTTTGCTTCCGCCATCTTATGTGTATCTTCTTTCTTCTTAATGGCTGCGCCCGTGTTGTTGGCCGCATCCATCAATTCGCCGGCAACGCGTTCACGCATCGTGCGTTCGCTGCGCTGGCGAGCATAGCCGACCATCCAGCGGATGCCCAAAGTTAAGCGGCGATCCGAACGGACTTCAACCGGCACCTGGTAGTTCGCACCGCCGACGCGGCGAGCACGTACTTCCAAGACAGGCATAACATTTTCCAACGCCTGTTCAAAAACTTCCAACGGGTCTTTGCCCGTTTTTGAACGAATAATATCGAATGCATCATAGACAATGCTTTCCGCAATGCCTTTTTTGCCATCCAGCATTACTTTATTGATGAAACGTGTAACTACTTTAGATCCATACACGGGATCCGGCAGAACGTCACGTTTCGTTACTGGGCCTTTTCTCGGCATGTCAGTTCCTCCTTATATAATGGTATTTGTTATCTTATTATTTCTGAGCGGATTTAGCGCCATATTTCGAGCGCGATTGCATACGCCCCTGTACACCTGCTGTGTCCAGAGCACCGCGAACAATATGATAACGAACACCCGGCAAGTCCTTGACACGACCGCCGCGGATCAAGACAACGCTGTGTTCCTGCAAGTTGTGACCGATCCCCGGGATGTAAGCGGATACTTCGATGCCATTTGTCAAACGTACACGTGCTACTTTACGCAACGCGGAGTTCGGCTTCTTCGGTGTAGCTGTGTACACACGAGTGCAAACACCACGTTTTTGCGGGCTGTTTTTCAGCGCCGGAGTTTTGGATTTTTCCTGCAAAGTCTCACGACCTTTGCGAACCAACTGGTTAATTGTCGGCATGGAATTCCCTCCTTTCTCAATCATGAAGATTTATAATTGATTTCCCGCCGCCGGATGACGGCAAAAAATATTACCAAAATCAGACTAGCTGCAAAGGACTGCGACTGCCGCCGCCTTAACCGGCAACTTACACGCCTCGCCAAGTTCGGCGCGACTGTATGTCGCGACTACCGGCACGCCCTGTTCCTGACACAAAAGCAGCAAGGGTTGGGTAATCCGCTCTTGTGCATCATGGGCCAGCCACACTTCTTTGGCGCGACCGTCGCGGACAGCACGGCCGGCTTCCTTCGCCCCGACAACAAACGGCTGTTGGGCCAATTCTTCCAAGCTCATCTGTCTCATCCTTTCCGTTGTTTAGTGCGCAAGTAATAAAACTTACTTCATCACAGACACTCAAATAGTATATCATTGCAAATCGAACATGTCAATAATTTTTATTCATAAAGCTCCTGTTTATCGCATTTATCTATCACACGTTACCGGGTGTTTAAAACCTCTCCGCAAAAAAAGGACACAGAGCCGATGCGCTGTGTCCTTTTTTATTGCCAAAGTGACATTTCTGTGCTCAGATTAGAATTTCATTATTTATTTCCTGATCACTAAATGCGGTGTGGGATACGGTAATGTTTCCGGTTTCGCGCCGTCGAACTGCTTCATTGTCTTGCCTTCGTACGGCAGTGCAAATGCTTCGTCCTGCGGCATCTGCAAGTACCGATAGGCAAGTCGTGCGGCACGGCCGATCAGTTGCAAGCAATGAATACGACGTTCCCGTGATTCCCATGCACCGTGCGGTGCCGAAATTTCGGCGCAAGTTGGTGAACCGTTTTCCGCGACAAACTCGCGCACGAGCGCATGGTACCGTCGGTAGTATTTACCGGCGACTTCCTTACCCCGTTCCTCTGCCGGAACGGTATACGGATCCTTACGACCGTAACGTAGGCCGTTCGCCAAGACGGCGGCCGATAGCGCACCGCAAGTTAATCCCGAAAGACCGATTCCGCCACCAAAACCGACCCCCATACCGACCGCTTCTTTGGGGATATCCAGTGCTCCCTCGCGCTGCAATGCAGAAAGCACACATTCCGCGCAGTTTAAGCCGTGCTTATAATTTTCAATAGCGTACTGCTCGACACGTTCTTCCGGCGTCAATTTGCTCCAATCGATCGTTTCCATACGCTCCCCTCCCCTTTACTTACAGTATAAGAGAATGCGACGAAAAAAACCAGTCAGCCGAGAATATGGCGACGATTGGCTTCGTCAAAATCGTCTGTAATTTCTTTACGCGGCGGCGAATCCCACAAGCTGACCGCGATAATCGCCAGCGACGCGAATAAAAATCCCGGGACAATTTCATACAAGCCGAACCACTCAAATTGTTTCCAAATGAGTACGGTAATACCGCCGACAAGCATGCCGGCCAACGCGCCGTTGCGCGTCATCCGCCGCCAAAAGAGAGACAATACCACAACCGGTCCGAACACAGAGCCGAAGCCCGCCCATGCATAGGCAACGATATTTAAAATATAGCTGTTCGGATTGAGCGCGAGCAAAATCGCGCAGACAGCCACCAACAGTACCGTCAATCGACTGACATAGACCAACTCCCGCTCACCGGCGCCGCGATGCACGAAATTTTTATAAAAGTCTTTCGAGATCGTCGCCGACGTCACTAAAAGCTGCGCCGAGGATGTGCTCATAATCGCCGCCAAGACCGCCGACAAAATAAAACCGCCGACGAAGGGAGTGAACAACGAGCTACTCATCAGCAGGAAAATACGTTCCGCATCCGCGCCTTCCAAGAGCGTCGGCCAGTAAACGCGACCGACAAAACCGACCGAGACTGCCGCCGCCAGCGAAATAATGACCCAAGTCATGGCAATGCGGGTGGCTTTATGCAATTCGTCCGCATTCTGAATCGCCATAAAACGCACCAGGATGTGCGGTTGACCGAAGTATCCGAGTCCCCAGCCCAGCGATGAAATCAGCATGATGATCGTCGCGCCCGTACCGATCGCCGGATCAAAAAGAGCAAAATGGCCGGGCACCGTCGCCTGCAAACGAGCCATGGTCTCTTCGAAGCCCCCCAGCGCGAACATCCCCGTCATCGGCACCAGGAGAATGGCGAAGAACATCATGATCCCTTGAATGAAGTCCGTCCAGCTGACCGCCATGAAACCGCCCAAAAACGTATAGGAAATAACCACTCCCGCGGTAATCAGCAACGACCAGACATAGGGCAGTCCGAACACCGTTTCAAATAACTTGCCACCGGCGACAAAACCGGACGACGTATAAATTAAAAAGAAGATAAAAGTAAAAATCGCCGAAACCAGGTTCAGCATGTTGCTGTGATCATGAAAGCGATTATTCAAGAAATCGGGAATCGTCAAGCTGTCATTGGCAATTTCCGTATAGTTACGCAAGCGCTTGGAAATAAACACCCAGTTCGCCCATGTGCCGAGCGCCAGACCGACGGCAGTCCACATCGCGGGCAGCCCCGACAAATACGCAAGCCCCGGCAGTCCCATCAGCATCCACCCGCTCATATCGGATGCTTCCGCACTCATGCTGGTGATCCACGGACCCAAGCTCCGCCCACCCAAAATATAATCACTCAGCTCGTTTGAACGGCGATAATAATACATACCGATATAGACCATCACGCCCAAATAAATGGCGAAGGCGCCGATGACATGCCAGTTCGTTGCCAATGACTCCACTTCCTTTACCCTAATATTTTTTCATTTTACCACAATGCGCCGCAGAAGCGAAATTCTAACTCTTTTTCGCAATAAAAAAACGCCCTTGCGGGCGTCTTTTTCGTTTTGGTTACGCTTCGACCGGACGAACTACGACCTGACGATGGTGGCGTCCCAGACGTTCAAAGGAGACCACGCCGGGCGTTTTTGCAAACAACGTGTCATCTTTACCGATACCCACATTGGTACCCGGATGGAACTTCGTGCCGCGTTGACGAACAATAATCGCACCGGCTTTAGTCATCTGACCGTCGTGAACTTTGACACCGAGGCGTTTGCTTTGGGAGTCACGACCGTTACGCGTACTACTTTGCCCTTTTTTATGAGCAAATAACTGTAAATCAAATGTAAACATGGTTTCACCTCCGTCTTTCTCTAATGGTGAGCCGTTCAGGATACTGCGCCTGAATTTGGCGCAATCCGTTCAGCATAGTTTCAATCAGTAATTGGGAACGGGCATCGGGTGCATCTGTAAGTTGAACCGTGAGCATTCCCGACTGCGTCTCATAATGTCCGCGAAATTTCGCTACCCCTTTAAGACCGCCGGCCGTTGTTAATGTCACGGCAGAGACCGCCGCGCAGACAATGTCGGAGCCGTGTTCGGCATAATCCGCATGTCCGTTAACGGAAAACCCTGTGCAAAACCCGTCCGTTACCTGTGTTTCTACCAGGATCATGGCTTACGCCAAAGCGATCGATTCGATCAGGACTTTGGTGAAAGGCTGACGGTGACCTTGGCGACGACGATAATTCGATTTCGATTTGTACTTGAAGACACGGATCTTTTTACCGCGCCCCTGTGTAAGCACTTTGCCTTTGACCGTGGCCCCTTTAACGAAAGGAGCGCCGAACTGCATGTTGTCACCATCTACAACGGACAACACCTCGGCAAATTCGATCGCTTCATCCGCTGACTGCGCGAGTTTTTCGACCGTAATGACTTTGCCTTCTTCGACACGGTACTGTTTACCACCAGTTTGAATAATTGCGTACATAGTTGCACCTCCTCTATAACCAGACTCGCCGAATATGGTAGCGTTCGCTTTGAAAACCTCTTCGAGCGGTTGTGTCATAGTCACACACTATGACTTTTCAATTATATAGAATCGATACCGGCAAGTCAAGTTTTATTTTTGTTCGACCAAGCCGTAAGCCGCGGCCACATCCTGTACAAAAATAATCCCGTGCCCCGGCTCATCGATGTGTAATTTGTTGGAAATGGCACCGACGATGCTTTGCACTTTCTCTTGCGGCGCTAAAACCATAACGACTTCTTTTTCCGGTTCAATCGGGAAGTCGAAAATCATCGTGGTATTGCGCGACGCCGAACCGCGGCCGCGCAAAATCGTGCCGCCGCGCGCGCCGGCGGCCCCTGCCGATTCAATGACGGCGTTGGCGCCCCCTTTATCGACGACCGTATAGATGACCTGCCACATAATGTCTTCCCCTTCCTCCTTTTCAACTTTGCATTCGTTCAGCGTATGCGATCCGTAGATACCGGTAATGGGAAGCGCGTAGGCGATTCCTCGATTTTTCTTCACCAGTTTAAAACGCTCGACCATTTGCGGCAAAAGCACACGCGCCCGCTCGCGTTCTTCAATGGCGAACACCAAGTCTTTGCGAATCTCGCGCATTCCGAGCTTCGCCAGAAAGGAGTTCGAGATCGATCCTTTGGCCGGCATCACGGTGACGCCGCTGACGTGTTCATGATGAAACGCCGCGCTCAGATCCGCGCCCTCGCCGTGATTCAACACAAAGACCATTATCCAATAGCAGCTTTCCCTCATGCCTCGTTCCCCCGTTTCTGTTTCCATTGAAAGACCATGCCCAGAAGTTGCAAGGCGACAATCGGCATCATCGCAATCAACGCCACGACACCGAATCCGTCCAAAAACACATCCGCGCCCGGAAAGTGTCGTGCCGCACCGCTGGCAAAGCTCAATACGAATGTGGCCGCCATCGGTCCGGAGGCGACACCGCCCGAGTCAAACGCCATGCCGACGAACAGATTCGGTACGAAATACGACAACGCAATCGCAATCAAGTAACCGGGCAACAGCATATGCCACAATTCCAAACCCGGCAACACAATGCGCAGCATCGAAAGCGCCACCGCGCTGCCGACGGCGAGCGATAAGGCGATTAAGACCAGTTTGCGCGGTACATAGCCGCTGGTGATATCCTCGATCTGATTGACAAGCGGAAACACGGCCGGCTCCGCCAAAATAACGACGAGGCCGATGACCAAACCGACGAATACCAAAACGGCCGATCCTTCCAGCCGTGCAATCTCCATACCGAGCTCATACCCCGCGCGGTTAAAACCGAAATTAACACCGGTCATAAAGATCACAAGACCGAGATAGGTATAGACGACACCCGCGTTAATTCGGAAAAATTCCGCGCCACGCACTTTTTCTATAAAAAAATGCGCTAAATAAAAAAGCAGTGTGACCGGCAAAATACTTAAAAAGACTTCCAAGAGCATATGTGGAACCAAATGACCGAGACTTTGCCAAAACGGTTCCAACGCCGCCTGATCCGGCACCGTCACATTCGCCGCAAACGGTTGCTGCGCCGTACCGAACGCCATCAGCAATACACCCAGGATAGCGCCCGCGGAGGCGATCCCGACCAAACCGAAACTGTCTTCTTCGGCGGCTACCGCGTCCGATGATTTAATACTGGAAACGCCGGCGGCCAACGCGAGGAAAAAAGGTACCGTCATCGCCCCTGTCGTGGTGCCGGAGGCATCAAATGAAAGCGCAATAAATTCGCGCGGCACCAAAAGGCAAAGCAGACCGATCATTGCGTAAAACAGAAAAAAGACATGTTTCAACGCTAAGGAACGAACGATACGCCACAGTCCGAATGCCAGAGTGACGGCAATCCCCGCCGACACCGCGTACACCAGCATCATTTCCGTCATGTAACCCGATGTAAAGAGTTCTACCTGCTGTCCATAGATTCGCAGATCCGGCTCCGCCATCGATATGGCAAAGCCGAGGACAAGACCGCTCATAACGACCATAATCATCTTGCCGTACTTCGTTACGGCATGACCTAAATGCATCCCGATCGGACTGACGCCGATTTCCACGCCGACGTGAAACACGGTCAATCCCAAGATAATCAACGCCGTACCTACCACGCAACGCAGCAAAATATCAAATGACAGCGGCGCCAGAAAAAAATGGAGTAAAAAAATCAATACTACAATCGGCAACACCGACTGGCTCACTTCTTTTAACTTTTCGCCGAATATCCCCATCAATTCACCCCAAACTTTCCCGATTCAGATAAAATCATTATAACATAATGCTTTAATTACTCTCCCGAAATGGCGATACAAAAAAAGAGAGGCGAGCGCCTCTCTTTGATCAGCGTGTTTGTTACGAATCACGCGGTCCGTATAAAGTTTTCGCAAGCAGTGCAACAGCATCCGCCGCTCGCACGCTTACCGTAGCGGAGATCTCGTCATCGGTAAACATCGTTACATTGCCGGATGCCAGCGCCGGCAATGTTTGCCAATAAGCGGACGATTCCAACTCTTCCCAAGCCGCGGCTCCCGGCGATGCCGCATCCTGTTCGCGCAGAACGATCACGGCTTGCGGTTGCAGGTTGGCCTCCATCACGTTTTCGATCGGGATCAGGCCTTCCTTGTCACGCGGCGCATCCGCCAATTCATCGGCCAGGTTGACCATCGGAATCAGCTGCGCCAAGTTTCCGATCAACGTATGACTGTCGCAGGCGCCTACACCGTTATCGTTCACATCAATAATCAACACATGTTTCGGAGGCACCGATGCGAATGCATCGCGTGTTTTTTCAATGCTCGTTTCCATACTGTGGACAATTTTTTCCGCGGCCGGTTCTCGTCCCAAAACAGCGCCCCAGAAATAAATCCGATTTTCAATATCCGCCAATGATTCCGTTTTCCAAAAAAGCACCGGCACCTTATCTTCCGCCAAATCAGTAATCCACTCCGGCGATACATGCGTGGCCGGACCCACAACGATATCGGGTGAAAGTGCGGCGATCTCCGCCGGATTGGGACTCGCGCTCAATTGCGGCAACGCCTTCCACTTGTCCGCCAGACGTTGCGGTAAACTCGCATGCGTCGTAACCGCCAACGGCGTCACGCCTAACGCGTCCACAATTTTGGCTTCGATATTATCCAGCGCAATCACGCGCTGCGTCGGCGCGTTAAAAGTCACTTCCCGTTCCAAACTGTCCGTATATGTCAGCTGCTGCGTCGTTTTCACCGTCTTCGGCGTTTTCTCACCGAATCCGCGCAACAACAATACGACCGCGGCCAGCACAACGATCACGCCGACGACGATCATCCATTTTCGTTTCCGTTTTTGATTCATTATGGCCTCGCTTTACAGAGTGCTTGTCGCGGCGACAAGCGAAACTTACCGGCGTACTTTGGCAAATGCCTTGCGGGCCTCTTGACGAGCCGTCGCAAGATCCGCCGCATCCGGATGCGACGCCGAGTCCGCCATCATGTCTCGCGTCAATGTCACGGGCTCACCGTACGGAAAGCGAACCAACGTGGTCACTTCTTTTTGAATCGTATCCGCCAATTTACCCTGGCAGATAAATTGTCCCAAGAGCAAGTTGCGTTCCGCGATCATGTCACGCGCCGCCCGCGCGCTCAGAATCGCATGCTCTTCCGATGGTTTCGCTCCCATCGTGCCGAACAAAAACACTTTTTTCCCTGCAAGACTTTCCAGAAAGCGTGTTGCTTCTTCACAAGGCTTACCGGCGTGCACCCAAAATCCTACCGCGATGCACTCCGCTTGGGACGGATCCGCAGCTTCCATCGGTACGGCCGAAACGCCCAATTCATCCGCAATGGCTTCCGCTACCTGTTTGGTATTGCCTGTTTGCGACGCATAGGTCACCATAATTGTTTGCGCCATACTATCCCCTCCAGGATCTCTGTCAGTAAATGCTCTGCCTTTATTGTAGCAAGAATGCGCGCTCCTGCAAATAATTAATTCCATCCGTTTACTTGCAAGTCCTTACTTGAAAGTCGACGGCCACTCCGTTATACTTAAAGAATATTAATAGAGATTAAAGGAGTCAATTATGGATTTCTTGTTCGCCACGTTGCCGTATTTGAACATCGGCTTTTTTTGCGCGTTACTCGCGCGTTTCACCGGCGCCAACCTGTCGGCTTTGGTGCTTTGCTGTTTTCTGTATTTAGGTGCTACGCCGATGCAAACGATCGGCATGATGCTGACCTTCCTCGCGTTTATGCAGTTGACTATTCATACGCAGGGAGAACGCTTAAGCTTCAAAACGTTACGAATTTTTAAGGGCTGGCGAATTTTAATTCCGGTGCTGTTTGTCGCTTTCACGCTCGTCGCCAATCCGTTTTACGCGATCGCGTCCTTCGTCGGTTTCTTCCTGATGGAGGTCCTGGCGATGCTCTATCTGGAGTTACCGATTGATCAGCGCCCGACACGCATGACGCTCGTAAAATATTCCGTCTTCGGTTTCATTCCGGCGCTGCTCGGTCTGTTGGCGCTGTCCGTGATTCCCGCGCCGTACTATTACTTGGTTTGCGGGGTCCTGATCCTGATCGCCACGGGTCTCATTTTCTGGCTCGGCAAAAATCGTAAACGCTTGCAGACCACTTGGGATGCGGTGATTTATGCGGCCTGGTTCCTGCTCGGTTTCTGCGGTCTGGAATGGAGCGATTGGCTGCGCGATCTCAAACGTCAACGCGTCTCGACACTTGCCCGCTACTTGGCGATAGTCACTGTTCCGGTCGTGTTTCTCACTTTTGTCGCGGCCAATATCGTCTACGGCATCATCAGCCTTTCCGGTTTGATCACGGCGCTGGCGGCGACGATCGCCATTCGGCTCTTCGGCTACTATCAGGTCAGCGAACGCGGCGAAGCCAACCCGATTGCGCTCGGCCTTGTCGTTCTCGCGGTGTTGTGCCTTTTCCTGGTGCAACCGGCGCCGCACGGCATTACCGACTTGCTGTACGTGCCGACTTCATGGAAACTTTGGTAAACAAAAAACGGCTCATCCGAGCCGTTTTTTTATTGTCCGAAAATCCATTATTCAGCCGTTGTTACTTTTGAGTTCGTCGTATAGACGGCGCCAATGCGTACCCGCGCATCATTTTCGGATTCCGTTCCTTCGGTGTGGCGCAAACGTAAATCGCCGCTGATTTCAATGTTACCGCGCGGTTTTGACTCGGTCCCGACGCCTAACGCCTGCAGTTCGCGCGCGTATTCCTTTTGCGTCGGCGTCAATGCTTCCCGCTGCGCCGGAGTCAAATGGCCGTCGCGCAGCATCGCCGCCACGGCGCGCGCCAATTCAAAGCGCGTCAAATGCGGACGTTCGAGCAACGTCGCGTCGTAACCGGGAGCGGCTCCCTCTTCAATCAGCGTCGCCGCCGCCTGGTACCCCGCGGTGTAGCGTTCCACTTCATCAAACGAGTTCGGCGCGTAGTGATTATACGCAAACGTTGTCCACGGCATCATGCCGATACCAATGCCGAGCAACAGCGCGGCGATTTTTTTATGCATGCGGCGCCTCCTGCGGATCGACCACAAAACTCTGAATCACCTGCAATAAAGCCTGACGATTCAGATGATTTTTCGATGAATACATCAGCGGCGGATAGTCACCCGGATATTCATGCGCGATCGTCCGAATATTTTTCTGGCGGTCACTTTGCCCGAGCTTATCCGCCTTCGTGCCGATGACTTGCAAAGGCATGCCCAAACCGCGCAGCCACTGGTACGCTTTTTTATCAATCGGCAACTGCGGATGCCGCAAATCGATCAACAGACACATCAATGCCAAGTGTCGCGAATTCGCCGCATAGTCGGCAATAAAACCCGACCACGCATCACGATTCTCGTGACCGGTCTTCGCAAATCCGTACCCCGGCAAGTCTACCAGGTACCAATTCTGTTCGCTTTCGCCTGCATCGCCCGCGCCGTCGACAGCTTGTTTCGAGCGAATGGAAAAATAATTAATCGTGCGCGTTTTACCGGGTTCGCGACTGACCATCGCCAGTCCCCGGTGATTGCACAACGAGTTAATGAGTGATGATTTTCCGACATTGGATCGGCCGATAAAGGCGATCTCTTTCAAATCATCTTTCTTGCATTGCGATAATTTCACCGCGGATAACAAGTAGGATGATTCTACAATACGAAATGATTCCTCTGCCATCGTTACGCCTCACCCCGTTTCTGTTTTACCGGTTCAGACATAGCCTGCTGCAGCACTTCATCCATATGGGAAACGAAATGGAAAACCAAATCGTCACGCACGCTCTGCGGAATATCCGCCAGATCGCGGCGGTTTTCTTTCGGTAAAAGAATCCGGCGAATACCGGCCCGATGCGCCGCCAGCACCTTTTCTTTGATGCCGCCGACGGCAAGCACCTGTCCGCGCAAGGTGATTTCACCCGTCATCGCGGTATCGGCTCGTACCGGACATTTCGTCACGGCCGAGGCGATAGCGGTCGCCATCGTGATGCCCGCCGACGGTCCGTCTTTCGGGATCGCGCCTTCGGGTAAATGGATGTGAATATCGATCGTGCGATAAAAATCAGCTGCCAGATGCAACCCTTCCGCCCGACTGCGCACATAGGTGTACGCCGCCTGCGCGGATTCTTTCATCACGTCGCCGAGCTGGCCTGTCAAGATCATTTTACCAGACCCGCTAAACGCCGTCACTTCCGTGTTCAAAACTTCCCCGCCGACCTGCGTCCAGGCGAGTCCCGTCACGCGTCCCACTTCGTCGCGACGATCTTGCGGCGGAGTCAGGTACCGCGCCGGTCCCAACAAGGTTTCAAGATTTTTGACGGTGACAGTGAGCGCTTCTTCCCGCATCACTTTACGTTTCGCCAATTTGCGGCAAACGCTGCCGATCACCTGCTCCAGACGACGCACGCCCGCTTCGCGCGTGTAATCGCGAATTAAGCGGCGCAGCACCGCCTGACTGAGACGGACATCGCTTTTCGCCAGACCGTTTTCCTTAATTTGCCGCGGCAAAAGGTAACGCTTGGCGATTTCCACTTTTTCTTCTTCGGTGTATCCCGAAAGCGTAATGACTTCCATGCGATCCAACAGCGGCTCCGGAATCGAATTGGTCGTGTTGGCCGTGGTAATGAAAAAGACATTGGAAAAATCGAACGGCAATTCGATGAAATGATCACTGAAGGTGCCGTTTTGCTGCGGGTCGAGCGCCTCCAGTAAAGCCGAGGCGGGATCACCGCGAAAATCGTTACCGAGCTTGTCAATTTCATCCAGCAAAAACACCGGATTTTTCGTCTTCGCGCGCGCAATACCCTGAATCAGTCGTCCAGGTAACGCGCCGATATACGTACGGCGATGGCCGCGGATTTCCGATTCGTCATGCACGCCGCCGAGCGAAACACGGGTAAATTCCGCGCCGAGCGCACGCGCAATCGATTGCGCCAAACTGGTTTTACCGGTGCCCGGCGGCCCGACAAAGCAAAGAATCGGTCCTTTTTGCGATTGCGTCAACTGCCGTACCGCCAAATGCTCCAAAATCCGCTCTTTGATTTTCGTCAAACCGAAATGGTCCGCGTCCAGCACCGCCTGCGCTTCTTTCAGATCGGTCGCGAGCGTGCTTTCCGTATTCCACGGCAAGTCAAAAATCCAGTCCAGATAATTGCGCAAAACGGCCGCATCCGGTGTCAAAGGCGGCGTCTTTTCCAGACGTTTGATTTCTTTTTCAATTTTTTCCGCGGATGCGGCGGGCAGCTCAAGTGCGACCAATTTTTTACGGTACTCATCAACTTCTTCGTCGATCTCCATGTGATCGCCGAGCTCGTCACGAATAACGCGCAATTTTTCACGCAAATAGTATTCGCGCTGATTTTTATCCATGCCTTGGCGGACTTCTGCGTTCAGCTTTTTCTCCAGCGTAGCGATTTCCTGCTCCGCCAAGAGAAATTTGCGTACGGCCACCAACCGACGCTCTACGGAAAGTTCCGCGAGAATACGCTGGCGCACGGCCGGCGCAAGCGGCAGGTACATCGTGACGAAGTCGGCCACTTCACCCGGATCCGTCAATGCTTCAAATTGCGCAAGCGCATCGCTTTCCATCGTGATTTGGGCGTGTTCCAGCCACTCGCCGAACCGCTTGACCACATCGCGGCGATAGGTTTCCAACAGGGGCGAATCGCTTTCTTCCAGCACGCAGTCGATCACTTCCGCCGTTTGCCACGCACCCGTCGCTTCGATATCCAGCAGATGAACCCGCGTAACCCCTTCTAAAAGTACACGCAGCACGCCGTCCGGCAGCTGCAAGATTTGTTTTACTTTACCGATGGTGCCCATGGTATACAAATCGTCAATACCCGGGTTGTCCGTATCCATATGACGCTGCATCACGCAGGCCACATAGCCGTCGCCCTGCATCGCCTCGCGCACGGCGGCTACCGATTGCGGACGACCGACTTCGATACCGGTCACCATCTGGGGGAAAAGCGTCACATCACATAAAGGCAACAACGGAAATTTCATGCTGCCCTCGATTTCATTTTGCGCCATATTCCCTCCTTATCTGATTACTATAAAACAAACGGGTTCCCGGAGGAACCCGTTTTTACTCAACCTGCGAGCGATATACCAGTTCCGGCTCCGCTCCGTCCTGAATGGTTTCTTTTGTCACCGTCGCCTGCTTCACGTTTTTCAGCGTCGGCACCTCAAACATCACGTTGCGCATCACTTTCTCAATGATGGCTCGTAAACCGCGCGCGCCGGTGTTGCGCGCGAGCGCTTCGTCAGCAATGGCGGAAAGCGCGTCCGGCGTAAACGTCAAATCCACGCCGTCCATTTCCAGCAATTTACGGTATTGCTTGACAAGCGCATTCTTCGGTTCCGTCAAAATTCTGAGCAAGGCTTTTTTATCCAACGGATCGAGCGTGACAAGCACGGGCAAACGACCGATGAACTCGGGAATTAAACCGAAATTCAGCAGATCTTCCGGCTGCACATGCGTCAAGATCTCCGCCACATTCTGTTCCTCTTTGCGGACGATATCCGCGCCGAAACCGATCGTCTTTTTCGCCATGCGTCGCGAAATGTAACGGTCGATCCCGTCAAACGCGCCGCCGCAAATGAAGAGAATGTTCGTCGTATCGATCATGATCATTTCCTGGTTGGGGTGCTTGCGCCCACCCTGTGGAGGAACACTTGCGACCGTCCCCTCCAAAATCTTGAGCAGCGCCTGTTGCACGCCTTCCCCGGAAACGTCACGCGTGATCGATGTATTTTCCGTGCGTTTCGCGATTTTATCGATCTCGTCGATATAGATAATCCCGCGTTGCGCGCGTTCAATATCGTAATCCGCCGCCTGAATCAGCCGCAGCAAAATATTTTCCACGTCGTCGCCGACATAGCCCGCCTGCGTCAAACTGGTCGCGTCGGCAATCGCGAACGGCACATTCAGAAACCGCGCCAGCGTTTGCGCGAGCAGCGTTTTACCGCTGCCGGTCGGACCGATCAACACGATATTGGATTTTTGCAATTCGACATCATCGGAGTCGACATCGCTCTGCAACCGTTTGTAATGGTTGTACACGGCGACCGCCAAACTTTTCTTGGCGTCCTCCTGACCGATGACGTATTGGTCCAGTTGGTCTTTAATTTCGCGCGGTAACGGTACTACCAGTTCTTCCGCGCTCGCCTTGTGTTCGGCGCGCAATTCTTCTTGCAAAATGTGTTCGCACACGCCGATACATTCATCGCAGATATAGACCCCGGGACCGGCAATTAATTTTTTGACTTCATCGTTGGACCGGCCGCAAAAACTGCAGACCGGTGGTGTAGCAGTAGTATTGCGCACATGTCCTCCTTATTTCGTCGCGGCACCCGGCGGGGGCAACGGACGATCGAGAACTTCGTCAACCAGACCGTATTTCAGCGCTTCTGCCGCTGAAAGGAAATGGTCGCGTTCGGTATCATTATTGATTTCATCGAGCGTACGCCCCGTGTGGCGTGCCAAAATGTTGTTCAATTCTTCGCGCATGCGCAGGATTTCGCGGGCATGAATTTCAATCTCCGTCGCCTGTCCCTGCACGCCGCCGAGCGGCTGGTGAATCATGACGCGTGAATGCGGCAACGCGTAGCGTTTGCCGGTCGCGCCGGACGCCAAGAGAACGGCTCCCATGCTGGCAGCCGAACCGACGCAAATCGTCGAGACGTCGGGCTTGATGTATTGCATGGTGTCGTAAATCGCAAGTCCTGCGGTAACGACGCCGCCGGGACTGTTCACATAGATGTGAATGTCTTTATCCGGACTTTCCGCTTCCAAAAATAACAGTTGAGCGATCACGATGTTGGCGACATTGTCGTCAATCGGACCCCCTAAAAAGACAATGCGGTCTTTGAGCAGGCGGGAGTAAATGTCATAGGAACGTTCGCCCCGCGCCGTTTGCTCTACCACAATCGGTACATAATTCAATGAATCCACCTCGTTATTCTTTACAGAAGAAAACGACGGTCTTATTTTTCCGCTTTTTCAGCGTCCTTTTCTTCGTTGTCTGCATCTCTAGCAACTTTTTTAGCCGCTGCTTTTTTAGCGCCGGCTTTTTTCGCCGGTTTTTCCTCTTTCGCCGCTTCGGCGTCAGACGGTTTCGCTTTTTCTTCTTTTTCCGCTACTTCGTCGTGATCATGTTTCTCGTTGTTGATGATGAAGGCCGCCGCTTTACGACGCGCTACGGTACCCGCGAGCATCGAAATGCGTCCTTCTTTTTGGATAATGCCCCAGACATCTTTCGGATCCGCGCCGAAATTCTGCGCCATCTGGTACACTTCCATGTTCATATCTTCCGGCGTTACATGAATGTCTTCCGCTTGGCAAATAGCTTCCAATACCAAGTCCGTTTTGACATTGGCAAGAGCCGCTTCGCGATAGTTTTCACGCAGTTTTTCCAGCGAGTTTTTAGACTGTTCCAGGTAGTCTTCAAATTTCATGTTGCGACTTTCCAAATTCAGTTTGAGCTCTTCGATCATCTGATCGATGCGGCCTTCCACCATCGCATTCGGAATATCCGTTTCCGCGTTATCGACCGCCGTTTTGATCAATTTATTCTGGAATTCTTCGCGGTCATGGTTGTCAATATTTTCCTGCATCTGTTGACGAACCATTGCTTTCAGTTCAGCAAGCGTTTCGAACGAACTCGCGGTTTTCGCAAATTCATCGTTCAATTCCGGCATTTCACGGCGTTTTACGTCCAACACGTTGACCGCAAATTCCGCATCTTTGCCGGCGAGTTCCTGCACGAAATATTCTTTCGGGAATTGTACTTTGACCGTCACTTCATCGCCCGCTTTGTGGCCGATGAGCTGTTCTTCAAAGCCCGGAATGAAGCTGCCGGAACCGATTTCGAGCGGATAGGATTTGCCTTCGCCGCCGTCAAACGGTTTGCCGTCGATCGAGCCTTTGAAGTCGATCATCGCCAAATCGCCGTTCGCCAATTCCGCGCCTTCGGCAACGGTCAGTTTGGCGTGCTGTTTGGCAATGGCTTCCAGCTGTTCGTCGACCATTTTATCGGTGACTTTCTGATGTTTATGTTCGACGTTCAATTCTTTGTAGTCGCCCAATTTGACTTCCGGTTTTTTGATGAAGGTGACTTTGAATTTCATGTCCTTGCCTTCTTCAAACTGTTCCACGTCTACATCGGCGCGGGTAACCGGTACCAAATTCTGTTCGCGCAGCGCTTCGTCGTAGTATTTATTGACGATCAGATCGCTGGCTTCCGCCATGATCGCGTCTTTACCGAAATGCGCTTCCAAAATTTTGCGCGGCGTTTTGCCTTTACGGAAACCCGGGATGCTCACCTGGTTGCTGATACGTTGTACTGCCGATTGGATACCTTGGTTCACAGCATCCGCCGGTACTTCAATCAATAAAGATACCTGGTGCTGATCTACCGGTTTAACTTCTACTTTCATCTAAATATGTCCTCCTTTAAATGCAGTCATAGCAATCTCATTTTCATATACTCATAAAATAAATATTACCATACTACCGTCAAAATGACAACCGCCCCTTGAACGGGGCGGTTGTCAGTAAGATAAACGTTAATGGGATTAACGCAGCGGCTTAACCGGCGTGATAACTTCCAAACCATGCATGTACGGACGCAGGGCTTTCGGTACGATGACCGAGCCATCCTGCTGCTGATTGTTTTCCAAAATCGCCGCGACCGTGCGCCCGACGGCAAGACCCGAACCGTTCAAAGTATGTACGTACTCGGGTTTGTCTTTGGCGCTGCGACGGAATTTGATGTTGGCGCGACGCGCCTGGAATGCTTCACAGTTCGAGCAAGAAGAAATTTCGCGATAGGTTTCCTGGGCAGGCATCCACACTTCGATATCATATGTCTTCGCGGCGGAGAAACCGATATCACCGGTGCAAAGAGTGATGACGCGATACGGCAACGCCAGTCGGCGCAAGATCTGTTCCGCTTCGAGCGTCATGGATTCAAGCTCCTCGTAGGATTCTTCCGGCTTCGCGAATTTGACCATTTCCACCTTGTGGAACTGGTGCTGGCGAATCAGACCGCGCGTATCACGTCCCGCCGATCCCGCTTCCGCGCGGAAGCACGGCGTAAGAGCGCAGAGACGCTGCGGCAAAACTTCGCCGTTGATAATTTCATCGCGATGGAAATTCGTCAGCGGTACTTCCGCCGTCGGTGTCAGGTAGTACGGCAGACCTTCCAATTTAAACATGTCTTCCGCGAACTTCGGCAGCTGACCGGTGCCGATCATGCTGTCTTCATTGATGATGTACGGCGGAATGACTTCGATAAAACCGAATTCCTGCGTGTGCATATCCAGCATGAAATTGTACACCGCGCGTTCCAGCTGCGCGCCTGCGCCGAGGTAGTAATGGAAGCGCGCGCCCGTGACTTTCGCCGCGGTTTCCGGATCCAAAATGCCCAGACCCGCGCCGATGTCCCAATGGGCTTTCACTTCAAAACCGAATTCACGCGGCGTGCCATAACGGCGTACTTCGATATTATCATTTTCATCTTCGCCCACGGGTACGCTCGCATCACAAACGTTCGGGATTTCAAGCATCTGTTGGTGAAGCTTTTCTTCTACATCACGCAGTCGTTGATCATGGCCCGTGATCGCATCGCTGACTTTTTTCATGCGGGCGATGATTTCAGATGCGTCGCCGCCCTCTTTTTTGCATTTGGCGATTTTCTTGCTCGCCGCGTTGCGATCGGCTTTCCATTGCTCCACTTCCGCAAGCAACGTGCGGCGTTCTTCATCCAAGCGGATAATTTCATCCACATCGGCGTCATGATGACGATTTTTTAAATTTTCCCGTACCCGATCGGTATTTTCACGAATCCATTTGATATCCAACATAATATCGCTCCTTTTTATTTCTAAATAAATTAATATCTCACGTCTTTGTAAAGACGGTATTAAAGGCTTTTTTGCTCCGTTTGACTGTACAAATAACCGAGGTGCGTATTGACATTGACCGCGAGCACTCGCCAGCCGCCGTCGTAAGTCAGCACATTGACGCAACCGTTATCCTGTTGAATCTGCCAAAAATGGCTGAGATCGAGCCCGAGAATCCGGCAAAGCGCCACCTTGTTCACCGCGTCATGCGCCACTGCCAGCAGTGTTTTACCGTCATACTGCGTACGGTAGCGCGCCAACGCGCGCTCGACACGCCGTGCGACATCATGCAGCGATTCCCCTTGCGGCATCGTCACCGTCTGCGGCTTTGTGCGCCAGGCGGTGAGACGATCCCCGTCGGCGTGCGCTACTTCCGCCACCAATTTCCCTTCCCAGGCGCCGTGAGCAATCTCCGTCAGATCCGCGTCGGCAACGACGGGAAGTCCGTGCCACTTCGCGCAATACTCCGCCGTCTCCCGCGCGCGGCGCAACGGACTTGCCAATACCGCATCGATCGGCATCACGCGCAAACTCTCGCCAAGCTTTTCGCCTTGCGTTTGCCCGAGGTCGGAAAGTTCGGTATCGACCTGCCCCTGGTAGCGTCCTTCAAGATTCCATTTCGTCTCGCCGTGCCGCGCTAACAACAGTCGTAACATCGGCATCCCTCCCGTCTCTTTTTGCCGTTCCGGCGCTCATCGGCCGCGCCGCTGCGCATGAAATATACGTTTCGTTACCGATGCCGTTGCGCATAATCGTCCATCCAGTCGGCCAGTTTTTCGACCCCTTCCCCGGGCACGGCGTTGTAGAGAGAAATACGCAACCCGCCGATACGGCGATGCCCTTGGATGCCGACAAAACCGGCTGCGGCCGCCGCCCGCACAAAATCCTCCGTTTGCGCTTCGTCATACAATGTAAACACTGCATTCATCCGCGATCGGTACGCGCGTTCGGCGTGCGGTCGATAGACTTCGGGATAGCGATCGAGCACTTCATAAATCCGCTCGGACTTCGCCTGCGCGCGGCGGTCCATTTCCGCCACACCGCCCTGCGCTTCGACCCATTGCAACGCGAGTCCTAAAACATATATCGCGTACGTCGGCGGCGTATTGAAAATCGAGTCCGCCTCGGCATGTGTGCGGTATTGCAAAATTTTCGGCAAGCGTTCATTGCCTTTGGCCATCCAGTCGCGATCAATAATGACGATCGTCACGCCGGCGATCCCGATATTTTTTTGCGCGCCCGCATAAATCAAGCCGAACTGTCCGACATCAAGCGGCCGCGACAGCAAATCCGAACTCATATCGGCGACGAGCGGCACGTCGAGCTTCGGAAAGTCCCGGTACGCCGTACCGTAAATCGTATTATTCGACGTAATATGCACGTAGGACGTGTCTTCTTTCACATGGAAATCCATGGGAATCGTGCGATACCCGCCCGCGCTCGCGTCCGTCACTTTGTAAGTCGTGCCGTACAAACTCGCCTGCTGCATCGCATTGTTGGCCCAGATGCCGGTATCGGCATAGCCGAGCCGACCGCCTTTGGCGAAATTCGCCGGAATCATCACGAATTGATGACTGGCGCCGCCTTGCAGAAAAAGAACATCATGCGTCGCGGGTATCGCGAGCAGTTTACGCAAGCGTTCCCGCGCGTCCTGATGCAAACGCTGATAGGCATCGCTGCGGTGCGAAAGCTCCATGACACCCATGCCGGTGTCACGGTAGTTCATCATTTCCGCGGCGGCCTGTTGAAGCACTTCTGCCGGCAGTGCGCCCGGTCCGGCATGAAAATTAAATACGCGTTCCGTCATATAAATCCTCCCCCGCTCGCACTCTTCATAGCGCGCACCATGTCGTGAATAACGAGCGGCATGTGACCAATATTTTCGGTAATAAAAAAGCTCCCATCCTCACTGGGACGAGAGATCTCGCGGTGCCACCCAAATTGCCTACGGCCAACTTTGTTACGCTGTATCGGGCGTGCCCGCCAGGCTCTTCACCTGTTGCTCCGGAGCGGAACCTCGTAACGTACGGACAGGCTTGCACCACCGCCTGCTCTCTGTGCCTTCGGTTACGGATATTCTCCTTCGTGGCATTGCTTTTTTAATTAGCCAAAGCGTATCACAAAGCCTCGCGAATGTCAACACGCGCCATTGCCTACGCACAAAAAAGCGGTATGCACCGCTTTTTTCAAATTATATGTTTCCTTTCAGGCCGACGATTTCCGCGCGTTCCTGTAAACCTTTGATTGTTTCCGCAAAAAATTCCTGGCGCTCCATACCGAGCATTTCACAACCCTGTGTGATCACATCACGATTGCAACCGGCGGCGAAATGTTTATCCTTAAATTTTTTCGTGAGCGATTTCACCGTCAGATCCAATACCGATTTGCTCGGCCGCAACAGACAGGCGGCATTGATAATGCCCGTAAGTTCGTCCACCGCATAGAGCGTTTTTTCCAGCGTCGTTTCCGGTTTGACATCCGTCACCATGCCGTAACCGTGCGACATAATGGCGCGAATGTAGGTTTCGTCCCAGCCTTCTTTTTCCAGAATCTGCTTCGTCACCGTGCAATGCTGATCCGGATAGCGATCATAATCCAAATCATGGCAAAGACCGATCACACCCCATTTTTCCCGATCCTCCGCGCCAAAATAATCGGCGAAATGCAACATCGCCGCTTCCACTTGCAGCGCATGGCGAATGAGCGCCTGGGAGTCCGTGTATTCCAGTAAAAGTTGTTTTGCCTGTTCCCGTGTCGGTTTCATTACAACACTCCCTTTTCGTTTTTCATCACTATACCACGCATTTTCGGCAAACACAAAACAGATACGAAAAAGGAGCGGCCGCCGCCGCTCCTTTTTATACTCCGGCAAAACCGGATATTGTTTATGATTTACCGACTGCTTTTTACAGTTTAATGCTCATGCCGCGGTTACCGAATTTGTGAATGGTGTCGACAAAACGAACGGTGCCCGTCTTGTAGCGCATCACGACGGTCTGTGTACGCGCGCCGCCGCCGAAATACTGAATACCGCGCAATGTATTGCCCGGGGTAATCGCGGTGGCGGAAAAGATGCAGTCGTCGCCTTTCACAAGGTCATCAATGGTAAACACCTGATGAATATCCGCGACGCCCATTTCTTTGGCGCGACGTACTTCTTCATCGCTGTGCGGCACCAAACGTCCCTGCATGTCGCCGCCGAGGCATTTCAAAGCGGCCGCGGCCAAAACGCCTTCCGGCGCGCCGCCGGTACCGATGAGCATATGCACACCCGAACCTTCAATGCCGACTTCGATCGCCGGCGTGACATCGCCGTCCGTGATCAAACGGATTCGCGCGCCCGCTTCACGGCAATCACGAATAATATCGGCATGTCGTTCCCGATCCAAGATGACGACGCTCAAGTCATCGACCGAGCGTTCCATCGCTTCCGCAACCCGGCGCAGATTTTCTTTGACCGGCGCGTTGATATCAATGCGTCCGGCCGCACGCGGTCCGACCGCGATTTTTTCCATGTACATATCCGGAGCGTGCAAAAGGCAACCGCGCGGGGCAATCGCAAGTACCGCAATGGCGCCGTTTTGTCCTTTGGCGACCAGGTTGGTACCTTCGAGCGGATCGACCGCGATATCCACCGAGTCACCGCCGAGACCTACCTTTTCACCGATGTAAAGCATCGGTGCTTCGTCCATTTCTCCTTCGCCGATGACGACTTCACCGTCGATGTGCACCTTTTCAAATTCGCTGCGCATACCGTCAACAGCGAGCTGATCGGCGCCGATCTTATCGCCGCGACCGACCAGGCGTCCGCATTTGATCGCCGCCGCTTCGGTGACTCGTACAAATTCCAGTGTCAAAATCCTGTCCATTACTTGCGCCTCCTACTTTGTCTTTTGTGTCACTTGCCGCCAGTCTTCCGCAAAACGCTCGATCCCCGCTTTCGTCAACGGGTGTTCAAGCGCCGCCAAAAGCACTTTATACGGGACCGTCGCAATGTGCGCTCCCGCCAGAGCGGCTTCGGTAATATCGAGCGGACGTCGGATGCTCGCTGCGATAATTTCCGTTGCAATATGATGTTCTTTGAAAATAGTCGCAATCGTGCGCACGAGCTCAGACCCGTTCGCGCCGATGTCATCCAGTCGTCCGATGAAGGGACTGACAAACGCAGCGCCCGCACGCGCCGCTAAAAGCGCCTGGCTCGCGTTAAAAATCAACGTGACATTGACTTTGATGCCTTCATCAGCCAGTACACGCGTAGCCGCCAAACCTTCCGCTGTAAGCGGTACCTTGACCGTTACTTGCGGTGCCACTTTCGCCCATTCGCGACCTTCGCGCACCATACCGTCCGCGTCTTCCGCCAATACTTCCGCGCTGATCGGACCGTCCACAAAAGAAGCTATTTCCTGAATAACTTTTTTGGGGTCCTGACCCGCTTTTGCCATCAGCGACGGATTCGTCGTTACGCCGGCCACCACTCCCAGACGGTGCGCCGCGCGAATTTCATCCACAATCGCCGTATCAATAAAAAATTTCATTCCGTTCACCCTTCATCACAATCGATATTTATTGTAGCACAAACGACATCATTACGCTTTGTCTCAGTTCTCCTGCGAGCATTTTTTCGGCCCGCCAGATATTTCCAAAAGAAAACCGTCAAAACCGTAATGAAAACTACCGGCATCAAGAATGCCATGCCGATCAGAAATAAGATCCACCGCATAGAAATCGCCTCCTTGACCGTAAAGTCGATTTGTTATCCTCATTGTAGCACGAAACGAAGCGCGCCGCCGACTTGAAACCGAGTTGTACGCCCGCTACAATGAACGCGAGGTGAAACTATGCATTTACTCGCAGCAGGCGACAGCTTAACTTACGGATTTGACGTGCCGATGCCTTCTCGCTGGCTGACCAAATTGGCCGCGGCATTACCCGACCTGCAGGTCACCAATTTGGGCATGTGCGGCGCGGGACTGGATCAGGTGCTGCAACGCGCCGAACGAACGTTGCGCGAACCCGGCGCGTATGATCGGTTGTTTTTAATGGCAGGCAGCAACGATATCATGCAAGACGCAGAAAACGAGCAGCCGCTGAATATCCGACCGCTCGTCCGAAAAATCACTGCCTTCACGTCTGCTCATGCCGCCTTGCCCATCGTCATCGGCATTCCGCCGGAGATCACAAAAGAGGCGATCTACACCGGCTGGCAAAGCGCGCCCGCCTTTCCTTACGCGGTCGCCGCGTTCCAAGAATACGGTGACGCGCTCGTGCGCGCATTTCCGCAGGCGACGCTCGATTTTCGCCGTCTTCTCGCCCCCAACGAATACGATGACGGAGTCCATCCGAATATCTACGGCTACGCCAAAATGGCGAAGCACGCGCAAACTTATTTTGCCTCTTCCAACTCGTAAAGCACGTTGGCCAGGCGCGCGAATTCTTCCAAACCGAATGTTTCGCCGCGGCGACCGCCGTCGATCTCCGCCCGCGCCAACAACGCATCCGCCGTCGCCGACTCATAGCCGGCGGCTTTTATATTATTACGAAACGTTTTGCGGCGTTGCGCGAAGGCGATTTTCACCAGACGGAAAAGCAGTTTTTCATCTCGCACTTCCACCGGCGGTTGCTTGCGCGGAATAAACTCCACGACGCTTGAGACGACATTCGGCGCCGGCCAAAACGATTCCGGTTCGACATCGAAAAGCACGTGCGCTTCCGTGTAGTACTGCACCGCGAGCGTGATCGCGCCGTACGCTTTCGTACCGGGGCTTGCCGCCAAACGCTCCGCCACTTCGCGTTGCATCATCAAGACCAGACGCACCAGCGGCAACTTCTGCTCCAAAAGGTACATCAGAATCGGCGTCGTAATATAGTACGGCAAGTTGGCCGCGACGGTAAAAGGTTCATCCCCCATCAGCGCGCGCACGTCCGTTTTCAAAATATCTCCCGGGACAATTCGCACATTCGGATACGCCGCAAGCGTTTCCGCCAAAACCTCCGGCAGTTTCGGATCCAATTCCACCGCCGTGACCTGCGCTCCCGTGCGCGCCAATCCCTGCGTCAGCGTGCCGATGCCGGGACCGATCTCCAAAACACGGTCATCGGGTCCGAGTTCCGCCGCGTCGACAATGTCTTCAACAACCTCGGGACGAATCAGAAAATTCTGTCCCCATTTTTTTTGCATGCGTAAACCGAAATGCTCAGTCAGGCGACGAACCGTTCCTTTGCGTGCGAGTTCATATTCCATCGGTCTGCTCCTCCCGAAGAGCTTGCGCCCATTCTTCACGGGTGACGCCGTAATGATTCAGACGCACCAAAAAACGTTTGGCATTCGCGTAACCGATGCCGAGTCGCGCGCCGAGCCGCGCCCGAAGTGCGGCCGCATCATGCGTGCCCGCCGCGCCCGCCTCCCACAAATCCGCCACCGTAAAATGCGCCTCGTTCGTCGGCGCGATGCTGCGCACTTTGCTGAGAGCGCTGCGAATGGCTTCGGGGCTCGCCTGTTCGATGCCCAAATCATCGTTGGCAATCGCGTCCTCTTTCGGCACGAACGCATGCTTGGCCTCCGGAAAGCGCTGCGTCAAATAGCGACGAATACGCTCCCCCGCGCCGTCCGGATCGGTGAGAATAATAATTCCGCACCGCCGGTACGCCGCTTCAATATCCGAAAGTGTTTCCGGGCTCAGGCCAAATCCGTATGTCGGAATGATTTCCGCATCTACCGCCTGACGCACGCGGGCAATATCCGATTTTCCTTCGACAATAATGACTTCTTTGATTTTCATAATAAAAGTGTAGCATAGCGCGCGGAAAAATTAAACGTGTACGACACGTATTGCGACTTTTTACCGCACTGTTTCCTTTCCACGAAAAAATCCCGTCGAATGACGGGATTTTTCAGTTTTCACCCGGAATACGCAACGTGCCGACGATTTCCGAAATATCTTTGACACCTTCCGCATCGCACCAGGCGGCCATTTCGCCCGCGATTTTTACGCAGGCGGCCGGATCGCGCATTGTCGCCGTGCCGACGGAGACGCAGTCGGCGCCGACCATCATGAATTCGATGGCGTCCAACCCTGTCATGATACCGCCCAAACCGCAAATCGGAATATCGACCGTTTGCGCGACTTCCCAGACCAAGCGCAAGGCCATCGGCTTAACGCACGGGCCGGAAAGTCCGCCGGTGACGTTACCCAGCAGCGGCCGCCGCGTTTTCGCATCAATCGCCAGTCCCATAAAGGTATTGACCAGCGATACCGCATCCGCGCCCGCTTCTTCCACGGCGCTCGCGATGACGCGGATATCCGTCACATTAGGGCTCAATTTCACGACGACGGGAAGTTTTGTGTGGTCTTTCACCGCGCGCGTCACTTCCGCCGCCGCGTGCGAATCGACGCCGAAACTCATCCCGCCCTTTTTCACATTCGGGCAGGAAATATTCACTTCCAGAAAATCGACCGGCTCATCGTTCAGACGTTCCGCCATGTACGCGTAATCCGCCACCGTATTGCCGGAAATATTCGCCATCACGCGAATGGACGACGCAGCGTGAATCTGCGGCAAAATATCCGTGCAAAACGCTTCTACGCCGGGATTTTCCAAACCGATGCAATTTAAAATTCCGGCCGGCATTTCGGCAATCCGAACACCCGCATTGCCGCGTCGCGGTTCCCGTGTCAGTCCCTTGACCGATACGGCGCCGACCTGATCCAAGTCAAGATAGGGCGCGTATTCGAGTCCGAATCCGAACGTGCCCGAGGCGGCGATAATCGGCGTCGCCATCGTGACCCCGCAAAAATTGACGGCTATATTCGCGCTCACAGGATCACCTCCCGGCTGTCAAAAACAGGACCTTCCTGACATACTTTCGCATGCGTTCCGTCCTTACGATCGCACACGCAGGCGTAGCAGCCGCCGGTGCCGCAACCCATCCGCCGTTCGAACGAAACTTCGCAGGGCACACCGGCCGCATACGCCGCGGCGGCGACTTTACTCATCAAAATAGTCGGCCCGCAGCAAAGTACCCGATCAAACTCGCCGGATGCGAGCAATGCCGGTACAAGATCCACCGCATAACCGTGATGGCCGACCGAACCGTCATCCGTAGTCAGTAACAAATCATTAATCGTGTCGGGAAAATAGTCCTGCCAAAACAGTTCTTCCCGACTGCGACCGCCGATGACGACGGTAGCGGTTCCCGCCGCGGCCTGTTGCGCGGCGAAAAGGATCGGGGCGATCCCCACTCCGCCGCCGACCATTAACATTTTTCCGTCCAGCGTAAACGTCGTGCCACGCGGACCGAGCACATCGATTTCATCGCCCGCGCGCATCTGCGTCATCAACTCCGTGCCGCGGCCGACAACGCGATAGACCATTTCGACCAGTCCGTTTTCGCGATCAACGCGCGACGGCGAAAACGGACGCCGCAGCAACGGATCCCAGCCGCGTGCCGTGCGCACGTGTAAAAACTGACCCGGCCGTGTCGTTTGCGCCAAACGCGGCAGCTCCGCCACCAACCGATACATATCGGAGGAAACCCGTTCATTCGTCCGAATCGGCCCGACTTCAAGCGCGTTCATGACGACGCTCCTTTTGGTAGTCCTGAATGGCTTTGACGCTCGGCAAATCATTGTTTTTCCGTTCGCGCAACACGCGCACTACTTCGCGCATCGTGTCGAGCGAGGTCACGCAGGGAATACCGAGTTCGACGGCCATGCGACGCAGGCGGAAGCCTTCGCGTTCCGGACGTTTGCCGTACGTGATTGTATTGACCACCATGTCGACGGAACCGTCACGCAATAATGTCGCGCAAGTGACGTCGCCGCCTTCATGCATTTTATTGACGATTTGTACGGGGATACCTTTTTCTTCCAAGTAGCTGCCCGTGCCGTGCGTCGCCATGATGTGGTACCCGTGTTCGACAAACTCCGCAGCGAGTTGCGCGGTTTCCTCTTTATCGCGGTCGCTGACCGTAATCAGCACATTGCCGCCGTCGGGAATGCCCATGTACGCGCCGACGATCGCGCGATACAGCGCATCGGAATACGTTTTGCCGATTCCCATGACTTCGCCGGTCGATTTCATTTCCGGTCCGAGCGCGATTTCTACCAGACCGAGTTTAGCGAACGAGAATACCGGAGCTTTCGCCGCTACATAATCGGGCGTCGGCGCCAGCCCCGGCGTGATGCCGAGTTCGGGCAAGGTCTTGCCGACACAAATACCGGTCGCAAGCGCAATCAGGTTGTAACCCGTCACTTTACTCATGAAAGGCACCGTGCGGCTCGAACGCGGATTAACTTCGATCACGTACAGTTTCCCGCCGGCAATGATGTATTGGATATTGACAATGCCGCGAATGTCCAACGCGCGCGCAATGCGTTCCGTGTGTTCGACCACTTCATCGATCTTAGCCTGATCAATATGTTGCGGTGGGAATACGGCGATACTGTCGCCCGAGTGAACGCCCGCGCGTTCGATCTGTTCCATGATGCCCGGGATAAAGACGTTTTCACCGTCGCACAGCGCATCGACTTCGAGTTCGCGGCCGACGAGGTATTCATCAATCAAAACCGGATGCTCGGACGATGCGACTACGGCTTCCCGCAGGTAGGTATCGAGTTCGCGCGGTTGGTAAACGATCTGCATCGCGCGTCCGCCGAGCACATAACTCGGCCGTACGATCAGCGGATATTTCAATTTTTTGGTGGCTTCGTGCGCTTCCGCAAGCGATGTCACCATACAACCGCGCGGACGTTCGATGTGGAGCGATTCAAGCAATGCGTCAAAGCGTTTGCGGTCTTCCGCGAGATCCACGCCGTCAACATCGGTCCCCAACAAAGGCGCGTTGTGCGCCGCGAGTTTCCCCGCCAAATTAATCGCGGTCTGCCCGCCGAACTGGGTAATAACGCCTTGCGGCTGTTCTTTTTCAATAATCTGGCAAACGTCTTCCGGCACCAGCGGTTCAAAATACAGCGCGTCGGACATATCAAAGTCGGTGGAAACCGTTTCCGGGTTATTATTGACCATGATGGAGTGATAACCGTACCGTTTCAACGCGCGAATCGCCTGCACGGAGCAGTAGTCGAATTCCACGCCCTGACCGATGCGGATAGGCCCCGAACCAAGAACCATGACGCTGTGTTCCTGCGGAGTGACTTCATCGGCCACACCGTACGCCGAGTAGTAGTACGGGGATGCGGCATCGAATTCCGCCGCGCAGGTGTCGACCATGCGATACGAGGCGGTAATATGTTTCTGTTTGCGCAACGCGGCTACTTCGCTTTCTTCCACATGCGTCAGTTGCGCGATGCGGTGATCCGAAAAGCCGAGGTACTTCGCCAATTCCACATGTTCCTGCGTCAGGCCTTCGTTCATCAGCTTGCGTTCGCAGTTGACGATGCGCTGAATCTGCGTGATAAAAAACGGGTCAATCTTGGTCGTGTGGTAAATTTCCTGCACGTCAAACCCGCGCCGCAACGCTTCGGCAATGACGAAAAGCCGTTCATCGTCCACGCGCCGTAAAAGCATTTTGATATCGTAGTGGGATAAGTGTTCCAACTTCGGCAAATAGAGCGAATCTGTGCCGGTTTCGAGCGATCTCACCGCCTTCTGCAAGCCGGCGGGGACATTCTTCGCCAATGCCATGACTTCGCCGGTCGCTTTCATCTGCGTACCGAGTTCGCGATCCGCCAGATTGAATTTTTCAAACGGCCAGCGCGGAATTTTAATGACGATGTAGTCAAGCGTCGGTTCAAACGCCGCTTTCGTTTTGCCGGTAACGGCGTTTTCGATTTCACCGAGCGATTTGCCGAGCGCCACTTTCGCCGCCACTTTCGCAATCGGATAGCCGGTCGCTTTGGACGCGAGCGCAGACGAGCGGCTCATGCGCGGATTGACTTCGATGACATAGTACTGATTCGAATGCGGATCGAGCGCGTACTGCACATTGCAGCCGCCTTCGATTTCCAAATAGCGAATAATATCGAGCGACGCCGTGCGCAACATATGATGCTGCTTATCGGTCAGCGTCTGGCTCGGCGCGATGACGATGCTGTCACCGGTGTGGACACCGACCGGATCGATATTTTCCATATCACAAATAATGATGCAGTTGTCATCGCTGTCGCGCATGACTTCATATTCCAATTCTTTCCAGCCGGCGACCGAGCGTTCCACCAAAATTTGGTGAATCGGACTCAGCACCAAACCGCGCTGACCGATTTCGCGCATTTCCGTTTCGTTGTGCACGACGCCGCCGCCGGTGCCGCCCAACGTGAACGCCGGACGAATGATCAGCGGGTAACCGATCGTTTCCGCAAAAGTCAACGCTTCGTTTAAGGTGTTGCAGGTGCGGCTTTCCGGCACCGGCTGACCGATTTGCTGCATCGCTTCTTTAAATAATTCGCGGTCTTCCGCCTGTCGGATCGCGTCCATGCGCGTGCCCAAAAGTTCCACGTCGTATTTTTCCAAGATGCCCTTGTCGAAAAGTTCCATCGCGAGATTCAAACCGGTTTGACCGCCCAGCGTCGCCAGAATCCCGTCCGGACGTTCCTGCGCGATGACCGATGTGACAAAATCGAGCGTCAGCGGTTCGATGTACACGCGATCGGCGATATCCGTATCCGTCATGATCGTCGCCGGGTTGCTGTTGATCAGAACGACTTCACAGCCCTCTTCTTTTAACGACAGGCAAGCCTGTGTGCCGGCATAGTCGAATTCTGCGGCCTGACCGATGACGATCGGGCCGGAGCCGATCACGAGAACTTTCTTGATTTCTTTACTCATGCGCGTTCTCCTTTCAGGCTTTTCATCCAATCCGTAAATAAGTATTCGTTGTCCGTCGGTCCCGGCGCCGCTTCGGGATGGTACTGAATCCCCTGAATCGGCAGTGTGCGGTGGCGGAAGCCTTCGATCGTACCGTCATTTAACGAACGGTGCGTAACCACGAGCTCCGCCGGAAAATTTTCTTCACTGACGGCGTAACCGTGGTTTTGCGCCGTCATCGTGATTTTTTTCGTGGCAAGATCGATGACCGGGTGGTTCGCGCCGCGATGACCGAAGGGTAATTTAAAAGTGACCGCGCCCAACGCCTGAGCAAGCAACTGATGGCCCATGCAAATACCGAACATCGGCACTTTACCGACGAGCTCACGCAGGGTCTGGATCGTATCGGGCACATCCGCGGGGTTCCCCGGGCCGTTGCTGATGAAAACGCCGTCCGGTTGGGTCGCGAGGATCTGCGCCGCTTTGGTTTGCGCCGGCACGACCGTCAAGTGGCAGTCCGCCGCCACGAGATGATCCAGCATGCGCCGTTTAATGCCGCAGTCAATAACAGTAACTCGCAACCGACCTTCGCCCATTTTATAAGCGACCGGCGTTGTCACGCGCGCGATCTGATCCTGCGGCAAAGGATGCGCAAGCGCTTCTTTCACATAATTCTCTTCCGCGGCTGTCGCAAGCACCCCGATCGGTGTGCCTTCTTTACGAATCGCGCGGGTGATCGCCCGGGTATCCGCGCCGATCAGCACCGGAATCTGATTCGCCTTGAAAAATCGGCCCAGCGAATCTTCGCTTTCCCAGTTGCTCGGGAAACGTGTCAATTCTGAAACGATAGCGCCCGAAATCGACGGCCTTTCGCCCTGCCAAATGTGGTGATTGACACCGTAGTTACCGATCAGAGGATAGGTCAACGTTAAAATCTGGTCGGTATAGGAAGGATCCGTATAAGACTCCTCATAGCCTGTCATCGCCGTATTAAACACAACTTCCGCCGCTTTACTGTGTCCGCCGACAAGGTAACCCGGAAATTTCCGGCCGTCCGCCAAGTACAGATATCCTTCTTTCATCGTACAGCTCCTTCCCGCATTACCTGTTCACCGTCCACCCACGTCTGCACGGCGCGACCGGTCAGGGGCTTGCCCGCGAACGGAGAAAACAGTGATTTCGTATATAATTTTTCCGGTTCCACCGTCCACTGCCTCTGCGGCGCGATGACGGTAATATCCGCCGGCGCGCCTGCTTTCAGCACGCCCGCTTCCTGCTGCAAAAGTCGCGCCGGCTGCACGGACATCGCGTCGACCAGCCGCTCCCAGTCGATGTGACCGGGGGTAAGCGCGTACGTAATGACGGCGGCGAGCGATGTTTCCAAGCCGCTCATGCCGTTCGGCGCGCAGCAGAACGGTACGTCTTTTTCTTCATCGGCATGCGGCGAATGGTCCGTCACAATCGCATCGATCGTGCCGTCCGCCAGCGCTGCCAACAACGCCTGACGATCGTCTTCTTCACGTAACGGCGGCGCCACTTTAAACGCCGCATCGTAATTTTTAATTTCGGCATCGGTCAGCGCCAAATGATGCGCCGTCACTTCGCAGGTAACGCGGACACCGCGTTGTTTCGCCGCCCGAATGAGTTCCACGGCATGCGCGGAGCTCACGTGCGCGATATGAATATGCGCGCCCGTCATTTCGGCAAGCAAAATGTCGCGAGCAACAGCGATATCTTCCGCCGCGCGCGGTCGTCCGACAACGCCCAGCGCCGTCGAAACTTTGCCTTCATGCATAAAACCCTGCGCCGCCATCGTCCAATCTTCCGCATGGTCGATGATCATTTTGCCGTAGGTGTCGGCATATTCCATCGCGCGGCGCATGAAATCCGCGCTTTCCACATAGTGACCGTCATCCGAAAACGCCACGGCGCCGGCGAGTGCCAGATCGCCCATGTCGCTTAAAACGCGTCCTTCCAAATTTTTGGAAACCGCGCCGATGATATCCACTTTCACGCGTCCTTCCGCGCGGGCGCGTTCTTTGACACCGTTAAAAGTGACGAGGTCATCAATGACGGGCGTGGTATTGGCCATAGTGGCGACGCGCGTGAACCCGCCGGCCGCCGCCGCCTGCGTACCGGTTGTCATGGATTCTTTCGCTTCCTGCCCCGGTTCGCGCAAATGAACGTGCATATCGATCAAACCCGGCGTGACGTAGCAATCGGTTACGTCAATCACTTCGACGCCGTCGGTCGCCGTAATGGTTTCGCCGACACTGAGGATCTTACCGTCTTCAAAAAGCACATCGCCGACCGTCTTTTGGCCTGCGGCGGGATTGATAATCGTGCCGTTCTTAAGCAAGCGCTTCAATGCCGTTACCCCCATTCAATACTTCATTTAAAATAGCCATCCGTACGCACACGCCGTTTTTGACCTGCGTCTGTAAAAAGGCGTTTTGCGCATACGCCAATTCATGCGAAATTTCCACGCCGCGATTAATCGGGCCCGGATGCATGATCATCGCGTCCGGCGCCACCTCTTGCAACAGCGCGCTCGAGACCCCGTAGGTCCGCGCATATTCGCGGTTATTCGGAATGAAACCCGCCGCCGCGCGTTCGTTTTGCAAGCGCAAAATCTGAATCGCATCGGCATCCCGCAGCGCTTCTTTCAGATCCGTGTGCAGAATCGCGCCGAGCTCGGCGAATTCGCGCGGCACCAACGTCCGCGGACCGACCATGTGCACTTCGGCTCCGAGTTTGGTAAAGCCGGCCAAATCGCTGCGCGCGACGCGCGAGTGCAGAATATCGCCGACGATAACATATTTAAGTCCTTTAATCTTGCCTTTCTGTTCCCGCACGGTGAAGAGGTCCAAAAGTCCCTGCGACGGATGCGCGTGCAGACCGTCACCGGCATTGATGACGACCGGAAAATGCGGGAAACGTTTACCGATTTCCACCGCGTAGGCCGCGGCGCCCGATGCTTCATGACGCATGACGATCGCGTCCGCCGCCAACGCCGCCACCGTCAACAACGTATCGCGGAGGCTTTCGCCCTTGGTCATTGAACTGGTGCTTTTATTGATGTTAATGACATCCGCCCCGAGGTACTTCCCTGCGAGCTCAAAGGAACTGCGCGTGCGTGTCGAATTTTCGGAAAACACATTGACAATCGCTTTGCCTCGTAATAAATCCGTTTTTTTGGCG
>NZ_CABSTC010000003.1:0-33339 GCF_902480485.1 uncultured Negativicoccus sp.
GACGAATTACCGAAAGACGCGTTTTATCTCGCGGATGAAGCGGATTTTTTCAGCGTTTCCCCGCAGGGAAGCGAAATTAAAATCGGCCAGATTCGCGCGGTGGAAAAGGCGCTCAGCCGCACTCATGCGGGCGCGCGCGTAGTAGTTTTGCAGGCCGCGGACCGTTTGAACGTCGCGGCGGCGAATGCGCTTTTGAAAACCTTGGAAGAGCCGCCGGAAAATACGTATTTTATTTTGCTTGCGCAAAGTAATACCGGACTTTTGCCGACCATTCGTTCGCGCGTCGTTCGGTACGCTTTTGCCGCGTACGATGCGCAGACATTTGCGGCGTGGCTCGCGACGCAAAAACGTTCCGCCAAAGAGGCGCAAATGCTTTTCGCCGTCTCCGAAGGAAATCCGGGTCTGGCCGTCGCGCTGTTGCAGGGCGATTTGAAAGCAAGCGCCGATGCGGCGCTTACGTTTTTTGAAACACTCGGCGCAAGTTCCACGCCGTACCTCGATTTGAGCGCATTATGGCAGGCGCATGAACGCGCGGACTTGGCAGTGTACATTCACTGGCTGGAATGGGTCGCGCATGACTTGGCGATTCTCATTACGACGGATAATGTAACGCTTTTACGACTGCCTTTTGTCGAAAATCGGTTGCGAAAAATAGCCGCCGATTGGGATGCGACAACGATTTTAGAGGTCACGCCGATTTTGCGCGAGGCGTTGCGAGCCAACGAATTGAATATCGCGACTAAGCTGATCGGCGATATGGTGATCTTAGAACTGAATACATTGGTAGAAAGGAGCCGCCATGCCAACCGTAGTAGGAGTACGCTTTAAGCAGGCCGGCAAGATTTATTATTTTGATCCGCGGAAACTGACCGTTGTGCCCGATGATGAAATTATTGTGGAAACAGCCTGGGGAAAAGAATACGGACGCGTTGTCATCGGTCCGCGCGACGTGCGGGAGGAAGAGATCGCCGCGCCGTTGAAACCGGTGCTGCGTTTAGCGACCCCGCAGGATTTGAAACAGGTACAACAAAATAAAGAACGGCAGGCGCGCGCGTTTGTCATCTGCAAAGAGAAAATCAAGCGTCACGGTTTGCCGATGAAGCTGATCAATGTCGAATACGCGTTCGATATGAATAAAATCGTTTTCTTCTTTACCGCTGACGGGCGCGTCGATTTCCGTGAATTGGTGCGCGATTTGGCGTCCGTTTTCCATACGCGCATCGAGCTGCGACAAGTCGGTGTGCGCGATGAGGCGAAAGAGTTGAACGGTATCGGACCTTGCGGTCGGGAGTATTGCTGCGCGGCATGGCTCGGAGAATTTTCTTCGGTGTCCATTCGTATGGCGAAAAACCAAGGACTCTCGCTCAATCCGACGAAAGTGTCCGGCGCGTGCGGCCGCTTGATGTGCTGCCTGCGTTACGAAAACGATATGTATAAAAAAGGCGGCGAACTGTGCAAGACCTGCAGTTGCCCGCATAAGCAACAAAAACAGTCGGCGGCGCCGCGCGTCGGTAAAAATGTCGACACGCCGGAAGGCCGCGGCAAAGTACAACGGGTCAATATGAACAAACGCACGGTCAGTGTGCAGATGGAGAATCAGCGTCGGGCCGAGTGGAGTTGGGACGAGGTGCGAGAGGTTCGTGGCTAGCACCGATTTCATCCTGCGTCCGAGCGAACGGCTGGACGATTTAATTCGTGACGGCATGAAAATTATCCAGCGTCCGGATGAATTTTGCTTTTCACTGGACTCGGTTCTTTTGGCGCAATTCGCGAGCCTCAAAAAGGCCGATCGCGTTTGGGATCTGGGCACGGGCACGGGGGTGCTCGCGCTCTTGCTCACGAGCCGCGGCGCGCGGGACATTACCGCGGTGGAGTTAAATCCGGTGCTGGCGGATATCGCCCGCCGCAATGTGGCGGGGAACGGCCGCGCGGCGCAAATTAAAGTGCGCGAAGCGGATTATCGCCGTCATCGGGAATTATTTCCCGCCAACAGCGCCGATCTCGTCATTTGCAATCCGCCGTATCGCGCGCTCGGTGGCGGCGATCGCTCGCAGTTGACGGGGGTTGCCGCGGCGCGACATGAAACGACGGCTACGAAACAGGATGTCATCGCGACCGCCGCGTACTTACTGCGTTACGGCGGGCGGTTTGCGCTCGTGCAACGCGCCGATCGAACGGCGGAATGGTGCGCGGCCTTGGAAGCGGCGAAACTTGCCGTCAAGCGCTTGCAGTTTGTGCACAGTCGGCAGGGCTTGCCGGCGAAGTTGGTGCTGCTGGAGGCGCGCATGAACGGCCGCGCCGACTGTACCGTTTTGCCGCCGCTTTTTGTGCACAATGATCACGGCGACTATACGCCGGATATTTTACGTTTATACGGAAAGGAAGTTGCCGATTGAAAGGTACATTATACTTAGTGCCGACACCTATCGGCAATTTGCAGGATATGACGTATCGCGCCGTCGCGACGTTGCGGGACGTGGCGCTGATCGCGTGCGAAGACACCCGTCATACCCGACTTTTATGCAGCCATTATGAAATTACGACGCCGCTTTTTTCTTACCATGAGCACAATAAAGATACCGCCGGTCCGAAACTGATCGAGCGTCTTTTGGCGGGCGAAGACATCGCGCAGGTGAGTGACGCCGGCATGCCGGCGATCGCCGATCCGGGGAGCGATTTGGTGGAGCGGGCGGTGGCGGCCGGTATTACGATCGTGCCGCTGCCCGGCGCGAATGCCGCGTTAACGGCCTTGATCGCCTCCGGCTTAGATACGAAAACATTTCGCTTCATCGGCTTTTTGCCGCGCACGAAAGCGAAACGCGAGGTGCTGTTGGCGACGCTTACGGACGAACCCGCCACCTTGCTCTTTTATGAAGCGCCGCATCGGCTGGGAGAAACGCTCGCCGTTTTGCAAGCGACGCTGGGCGATCGTTCGGCAGTCATCGCGCGCGAACTTACGAAAAAATTTGAAACCTTTTATCGCGGGTCGCTGGCGCAACTCAGAGAGCACGCGGATATGAAAGCGCCGCGCGGCGAATTCGTCATCATGATCGCCGGCGCGGAGCCTGCGGAAAAAGAAGCGCTGGCGAAAGAATCATGGCCCCGAGCCGTTGCCGAATTGGTGGCGCAAGGTATAAAATACAGTGCGGCGTGTAAAGCCGTCGCGGAGCAGGCGGGCGTTTCCCGCCGTGAAGTATATTCCCATTGTTTATCTTTACAGAAAGAGGCTAATTAATGGAACAAGCCCATAAGAAACCGACTTTTTATATAACGACGCCGATTTACTATCCGAGCGCGCAATTACATATCGGTCACACCTACTGCACAACGCTCGCCGATGTCTTGGCGCGGTACCACCGCTTGAAAGGCGAAGACGTGTTTTTCCTGACGGGCTCGGATGAACACGGTCAAAAAATTCAACGCAAAGCCGAAGAAGCGGGTGTGACGCCGCAAGCCTACGTCGATCATATCGTGGCCGGTTTCCAAAAGCTGTGGAAAAAACTGAATATTACCAACGATGATTTTGTCCGCACGACGGAAAAACGCCATGCGGAAGTGGTGCAGGCGCTGTTCCAAAAAGCCTATGATAAAGGCGATATCTATAAATCGCAGTACGAAGGCTGGTATTGCACGCCCGACGAAACGTTTTGGCCGGAAAATAAATTGGGCCCGGATTATACCTGTCCCGATTGCGGCCGTCCTGTCGAACTCGTCAAGGAGGAAAGCTATTTCTTCCGAATGAGCAATTACGCGGATCGCTGGTTGCAATTCATCGAAGAAAATCCGGATTTCATTCAGCCGGCGTCGCGCCGTCATGAAATGATTGAATTCGTGAAAAGCGGTCTGGAAGATTTGAGCGTGTCGCGTTCGAGTTTCGATTGGGGCATCCCCGTACCCTTTGACCATAAACATGTCGTTTACGTATGGTTTGACGCGCTCGTCAACTATTTGACCGGTATCGGCTACCTCGACGCGCCGGAAAAATTCGAGCAGTATTGGCCGGCGGATCTGCATTTGGTAGGTAAAGAAATCGTGCGTTTCCACGCCATTATCTGGCCGATCATGCTGATGAGCCTCGGCCTGCCCTTGCCGAAAAAAGTGTACGGCCACGGTTGGCTGATCGTCGACGGCGTGAAGATGAGCAAAAGCATCGGCAACGTTGTCGATCCGATGCCGCTGTTGGACGAATTCGGAGCGGACGCGATTCGCTACTTCCTCGCCACCGATATTTCGCTCGGTCAGGACGGTAATTTCAGCCGCGAACGTTTGATCAAAAAAACGAATTCGGATTTGGCGAATGACCTCGGCAACCTCTTGCACCGTACGCTGACAATGGTCGAAAAATATCGTGACGGCGTCGTCACGGCGACTGACGCGCCGCTTGGCGCCGTAGTCGCTGACGCCAACGCGGCGTTGACGAAACTGGCGCAAGAAACGGTCGCAAGCTATACGCGGGACATGGATAAGCTCGCGATGAATGATGCCTTTAAGGCGGTTTGGGTATATGTCCGCGCGTTGAATAAATACATTGATACGACAGAACCTTGGAAATTAAGCAAAGGCTCGGCGCCGGCCGACTTGGACAGCGTTCTTTACCACCTTGTCGACGGTCTGCGCACGGTCGCCATTTTGGTGACGCCGCTGATTCCGCAGGCGGCGGAAAACATGTGGGCGCAATTGGGCTTGACGGATTTCGCCGCCGCGCGCCTTGACGGAGCGGCGCCGGAAACCTATCCGAGCGGCACGACCGTGCATAAAACGCAACCTTTATTCCCGCGCCATGAATTGGACACTGTTACGGAGGAGAAGAAATTGACGGAAGAAACGAAACCGACGCAAGCGGCTGCGGCGAAAGCGCAGCAAGCAACCGTCGCCAAAGACGACAAGAAAACGGCCGCGGACGAAAAACCGCAGATCACGATAGACGATTTCGCGAAATTGGATTTGCGCGTCGCGGAAGTGCTCGCTTGTGAGAAAGTGGAGAAAGCGGATAAATTATTGCATTTGACAGTAACCTTGGGCGATGAAGAACGCAGCATCGTGAGCGGCATCGCGCAGCATTATCAGCCGGAAGAATTGGTCGGCAAACATGTGATTGTGGTGACCAATTTGAAACCGGTCAAATTGCGCGGCGTATTGTCGCAGGGCATGATTTTGGCCGGTTCGCAAGATGGCGCGTTGCATGTTCCGTTCCTGCCGGATCTGCCGGCCGGGAGTCGGGTGAAATAAAATGCTGTTCGATACGCATGCCCATCTTTACGATGAAAAATTTCAGTACGATCGCGAGGAAATGATCGCCGACGTATTGAAAACGGTCGAGCATGTGGTCATTCCCGCCGAAGACAGGAAAACCGGCGCGCAAGCGTTGGCGCTGGCGGAACAATACCCCGCGTTTTATTGCGCGGTGGGCGTGCATCCGCACTTGGCCGCGGCGATGACGGAAGAAGATTTCGCGCAAATCAAAACATGGGCGCAAACGGAGAAAAAAGTCGTCGCCATCGGTGAGATCGGTCTCGATTACTACTACGACAACAGCCCGCGGGACATTCAGCAGGAAGTTTTTCGTCGCTTCGTGAAGTTGGGGATCGAGCTGGACTTGCCGATCATCATTCACGATCGCGACGCGCACGGCGACACCCTGCGGATTTTACAGGAAGAGGCGCATCCTCGTCTGCGCGGTATTTTGCACTGCTACAGCGGCAGTTATGAAATGGCCGCCGAATTATTGAAATTGGGCTTTTACATTTCCTTTTCCGGTACCGTAGTGTTCCCGAAAAGCACGAAGTTAAAAGATGTGGCGCGGCGTCTGCCGCTTGATCGTCTGTTGATCGAAACGGACAGTCCCTATCTTACGCCGCCGCCCTTCCGCGGTCGGCGCAATGATCCGACGCGCGTGTACTACGTCGCGGAAGAACTCGCCCGTTTGCATGATATGCCGGTCGAAGAAATGATCGAAATCACTTCTCGCAACGCGAAAACGATTTACCGCATCAACGATTAAAGAACCCGTTCGCGGGTTCTTTTTTATTTGCTGAAACTGTCGTGAATGAATTTTTGCGGAAAACACGCGATTAAATGCTGGACTTTTTTCATTATTTCTTGTAAAATACTGTTCAACTATCTTTTGACAGATAGCGCATTGTAGCATAGGCAAGATGGCAGCATGGGTAAGATGGCAGTATTCGTAGCAGAGTAGCAGGGAAGGATGAGAATGATGGAAAAAAACCGTCTCAAAAAAGCAGCATGGGTAGGATTGGCAGGCATACTATTGTGCGGCGTGCTCGCGGGATGTGGAGCGACCGTCGAACATAAACAAAGCGGTACACCGTATTCGGTCGGATTGGTGCAGATTGTGCAGCATCCGGCGCTCGATGAAGCGGCTCGCGGCATTGCTGACGGCATGGCGCAGGCGGGGCTGAAAGCGGGCACTGATTATACGCTGGAGAGCCAAAACGCTCAAGGCGATCAGTCTAACTTGGATACGATTGTGCGGCATTTTTTATTTAGCAAAAAACAATTAATTTACGCGGTGGCCACGCCGGCGGCGCAAGCGGTAGCGAATGCCACGCATGAAA
This sequence comes from uncultured Negativicoccus sp., assembly GCF_902480485.1. Classification (NCBI taxonomy): domain Bacteria; kingdom Bacillati; phylum Bacillota; class Negativicutes; order Veillonellales; family Veillonellaceae; genus Negativicoccus; species uncultured Negativicoccus sp. The sequence continues at coordinate 6,576 of NZ_CABSTC010000003.1, forward strand.
TACCGGTGGTGGCGACGGCGGTGACGGATTTCGCGGCGGCGGGACTTGTCAAAGACGAGTCGAAACCGCAAACGAATGTGACCGGCACCGGCGACCGCACCGACTTGAAAGCGCAATTGGATCTGATGCGGAAATTGACGCCGCAGGTCAAAACGCTGGGCGTCATTTATAACGCGGGCGAGGTCAACTCCGAACTGCAGGTGCAGGCATTAGAGCCGGCGGCGCAAGCGCTGGGCATGACCGTGAAAAAATTTACGGTGGCGTCGGTGAACGACATCCCGCAGACCGCGCAGCAGATGACGGGCGAAGTCGACGCGGTATACGTGCCGACGGATAATGTGGTGGCGTCCGCGTTACCGGCGTTGATCGCGGTGACGAACGAAAAGAACATTCCCGTTTACGGCGCGGAGATCGCGCACGTGAAAAACGGCGCGCTGGCGTCAGTTTCCGTAGATTACTACAAGCTCGGTTTGCGGGCGGGCATGATGGGCGCGCAGATTCTCAAAGGCGAAGCGAAACCGGAAACGATGCCGATTGAAACGCAAACGGAACTCGTTCCCGTGCTGAACCGCGCGCAGGCGGAATTGTTGGGCGTTACCGTGCCGACGGATATCGGTTTCACGGAAGTATAGGAACGCGGGAAGGAGAACGAAGTTGAGTTTACTCGTAGCCACTTTAGCGCAGGGATTGATTTGGTCGCTCCTGGCGCTCGGCGTATTTTTGACATTTCGGGTATTGGACATCGCCGACCTTTCCGTGGAGGGAACGTTTCCTCTCGGCGCGGCGGTCGCGGCGATGTGGATCGCGGGCGGCGGCTCTCCCTGGACGGCGCTGCTCTTGTCACTCGCGGCGGGCGCCGCGGCCGGTACGGTCACCGCGCTCTTGCATACGAAACTGAAAATCCCCGCGCTTTTGGCCGGTATTTTAACGATGATCGCGCTTTACTCCGTGAATTTGCATGTCATGGGGAAAGCGAATATTTCTTTATTGCGCGCGCGCACGGTGTTCACTGACTTAGCCGGCGGCTTCGCGCCGACGATGTGGACACCGTTTCTGACTGGGCTCGCGTTGGCCGTCGGTTTCGGCTTGCTGCTGTATTGGTTTTTCGGCACCGAACTCGGCACGGCGATTCGCGCGACGGGCAATAATCCGCGCATGATTCGCGCGCTCGGCGTCAATACGGACGGCATGATCGTGTTGGGCATGTTGTTGAGTAACGCGTTGGTCGCGCTTTGCGGCGCTTTTGTCGCGCAAAGTCAGGGCTTCGCCGATGTCGGTATGGGCATCGGCACCATCGTGATCGGTCTGGCGGCCGTCATCATCGGCGAAGTGCTCTTCGGCCGTTCCAGTTTTAAAAACAGTCTTTGCTCCGTTGTTTTGGGTTCGATTATGTATCGCATCGTGATCGCGGTTGTCTTGTACATGGGCATGCCGCCGAACGATTTGAAACTGTTTACCGCTGTTTTGGTGGCGTTGGCGTTGGCCTTGCCGTTGGTGCAAAAACAATGGTCGGCCGGGAAGCGAGGTGCCTGATGCTTCATGTGACGAACCTCAAAAAAACATTTTTCCCCGGCTCGGTCAATGCGAAAGTCGCGTTAAACGGTTGCGACTTGCATTTACAACCCGGCGACTTCTGCACGATGATCGGCGGCAACGGCGCGGGCAAATCCACCCTTTTGAACGCGATCGCCGGCGCGTTTCCGGTCGATGACGGACAAATCATCATCGACGGTCGCGATGTGACCGCCTGTTCGGAGCATCGTCGCGCGCGCTACATCGGTCGCGTGTTTCAAGACCCGCTGCAAGGCACGGCGGGCGGCATGATGGTGGAAGAAAATTTAATACTCGCGGCGAAACGAGGTTTGCCGCTGTCTCTGCGTTGGGCGTTCAGCAATGACAAGCGGGCGCATTATCGTGAACTTTTGGCGACGCTGGGTCTGGGTTTGGAAGATCGTCTGTTCACGCGCATGGAACTTTTGTCGGGCGGACAACGCCAGGCCGTCACCTTATTGATGGCGACCTTGCAACGTCCGAAACTCTTGCTTTTGGACGAACCGACCGCCGCGTTGGATCCGAAAACGGCGGCGAAAGTATTGGCGCTCACCGATCGCATCGTGCGGGAGCATCAACTCACCACGCTGATGATCACCCACAATATGCGCGACGCCTTGCGGCTGGGCAATCGTCTGATCATGATGCATCAGGGACGCATTATTTGGGACGTGAAAGGCGCGGAGAAAGAGAGCCTTACCGTCACCGACGTATTGCAAAAATTTGAAGAAACCGCGGCGTCGTTCAGCGACAGCATGGTACTAGCATAAAAAGAGCGTCGATCGACGCTCTTTTTTGTCGCGCAATCATTTTTCGGCGACGGTCGCGCGATATCGCATGCGTAGTAAAAAACGCGGCCCGTATGCTATAATAAACGGGTATACACAGATAAGGAGGTGTCCTGTGGCAGGAATTAAAAACAAAGCCTGCATTCCCTCCACCAGTTGGAATCGTTTGCGCAAGCTCTACGGTAACGAAAGAATAGACTATTATAATTTACTCGAAGAAAGTTACCTCAGCGCTCGCGAAAACGGCACTCTCACTGAACGGAAGGATGAGGAAGTCGCGTACCTGCTGAATCGCCCCAGCGTCACCGGCAAGGCGGTCGCGGTTCGTTACATTCCCAACGCCGACTCCTACCGCGAGAAAAATCCGCAGTGGATTTGGTATTTAAGCGAAGTCAATGAAACGGAAGCGGCGACGACAGGCGAAGTCAAAAAGGAACGGCGTAAACCCGCGCGCGCGAAAAACGGCAAACTCGCCAAAACATTGACGCCCACGACGCAACGGGTCATTCAAGTGCCGTCGAACCAACCGGAGACGGTCAACCGCTCACCGAAATCGTCGGCGAAGCAAAATAACGTCACGTCGGCGGAAAGCAACGGAGCGGCGAAGAAAATAGCGAAAAATAATTCGGTGAAAACGGCGCATCGCATCGTCGACGCGTTGCCGCCGGAAATCGCGGGCGGCGCGCCCGGCGGTGAAGAGGTCGGCCCGAACGTCGCGTTGCGGCAATTCGCCTGGCTCGGCGCGGAAGTTGAGTTTTATAACGACTTATATAAGATGATGAAGAGCGAGCCATGGTATTTTTCCAACGATACGCACAATGCCAGCTTGGCGAGCTATATAAACTATACGTTTTACCGTCTGCAGACCGAGAACAAAATCGTCTACTCCCTGGATAACCGCTACGCCGCTTTTAACACCGGCCTCGTCGATAATCGGGATAACGAGATCTACGCCTTATTCGCGCGCGAATCCGGTTACCGTCAGGAATGGGTCTATCGCGCGTTCTGCATTCGCGGCACGGGCGACGGCAAAATTCTCAGCGAAAAATTCGTCGAATTTCCGGAGAAAGCGGACTACGCGCTCGACCCGCGCTTGCAGCAGATCGGCCGCGATACGGAGCTGGATGTCGACTTCCAGCATATCGTGATCGCCAACGCGGGACGTTTGCCCGAAGACACGCTGATTGACGAAAGCGATCGCGAGACCAAATCGCCGTTGAAAAATATCCTCGTGCAGCGTCGTCGCTTGCAAGAGCAGGGCGACCGCGAAGGCGTTGCGCAGCAAAATTATAAACTCGGCACATTGGTAGCCGAGCATGAGGAATGGCAAAATCGCCTGCTCGACCGTTTGGAAGAGCATGTGAAAGTCGCGCGCGACCGCGTGGATCAAAACCCCGCCATCGCCATTCCCGTCTATTATCCCGGCAAAAACACGATGAGCGTCATCCTTCCCTTGTACCGTTTCCGTGATGACGACATCGCTTACGGCGCGCTGGTCGTAGGCATTACGCCGGCGGGAAATTATCAGGCGCACACGCTGTTGACTCCGAAAATGGCGTACGTTGACGCGCGTATCGTGCGACCGATCGACAGCCTTTGGCTGATGAAAGCCTATCTCGCCGCGAATGAAGAAAACTAAAACACATTTTAATTTAGCCTCTCATCTTGTCACGAGCTGAGAGGCTTTTTCTTTCCGCCGCGCGGCGGATCGGGCTAAATATTAAAAAATGAGCGTAAAAATAGAAATTGACATTGGTACTAGAATAAAATTAAAAGTTTTCAAAATGGCTAAAAACCCTTGCAAATCGCTTGATTTCGCGTTTTCCAAATGGTACGATGTAAACACAGTAAGCGAGACGACAGACGCTGCTGGCAGAGTCGAGGGTAGAGGAAACCAGGTCACTCGCACCGCGACACTCTGAAAACTTTCTGTCGAAATTTTGAACTCAAAGGAGAGTGTCAATTATGAACAAAAAATTGGCAACAGTATTGGCAGCTGCTTGCGTCCTCGGCGCAACGACAGCATTCGCGGCCCCGAATCCGTTCTCGGATGTAACTCCGAACGACTGGGCTTACCAGGCAGTATCCCAACTCGCCGCTGAAGGCGTAGTCGAAGGATATCCGGATGGAGAATTCAAAGGCCAGCAGAACATCACCCGCTATGAAATGGCGCAGATGGTCGCTCGCGCGATGGTAAAACAGGATCAGTTGAACGCGGAACAGCAGGCGCAATTGAACCGCTTGGCTGACGAATTCGCGAACGAATTGAACAGCCTTGGCGTACGCGTTTCCAACTTGGAAAACCGCGTCGGCAACGTAAAAGTGACCGGTGACGCTCGTGTTCGCTGGGTAGATGACGGCGATGACGACAACTTCGATATGCGCGCCCGCCTCCAGTTTAATGCGAAAGTAGCGGACAAGACCACAGCAACCGCTCGCATTACCTCGGGTAACTTCGGTTTTGACAGCGACAAAGAAGATCCGGACTTGGATCTCGACCGCTTGTATATTGACCATGAACTGAGCGACGGTCTGCACCTGACCGGCGGTCGTTACGGCGAAAAATTCGGCGCGACCGGCTACTGGTACGATGACACTTTCGACGGCGTTCGTCTCCAATACAAAGCGACCGATGAAGTAACCGCTTCCGTCGGCTACGGTTATGCGAAAGAAATGAAACTGCCGCAACCTGCTCAATACGAAGAAATGGCAGCTCAGTTGAAAGATCAGTTTGACGCGTCGAAAGAAGCCAATGAAATCGCGGATCACAACCTCGCTTTGACGAAAGACGCTTATGAATTTGCACAGAAAGCGACGGCTAAAGCGCAGGCTGAATATGATGCGGACAAATCGGACGCAAACCAGAAAGCATTGGATAGAGCGAAAACTATCGAAGCCAATGCTAAGACGCAATTTGATAATGCGAAGCTGCAAAAAGATTCTGTAGAATCGACTTACAATGAAGCGAAGACTGCGTATGACGAATATGTAGGGTATTACAAAGATCTCATGGACAATCCGAAGTCGGTAGAAATGACCTACGCCACTTTGGGCTACAATGGCAGCAACTTCCGTATTCTCGGCACGTACATCGCTCCGAACGGCGACAAAGTTGACGCAGCCGGCCTGGATGACATCTGGGGCGCGGGCGCGATCTTCGGTCTGAACGAAGACTTCGCTCTCTCCGGCGACTACTTCAACGTTGGCTGGAAAGATCGTGACGACGCTGAATTCTGGACCGCTCGCGTTGACTTCGGTCATACGAACCTGAAAAAACCGGGCAGCTTCAACATCTTCGTTGACTATGTTGACGCGGAACCGGGTTCCTACCTCGGCGGCACGGGTTCGCTCCGTACTTCGAGCTACTTGAACAACACCGAATCCTGGGGCGCGGGTTTCGGCGTAGTCGTTGCTGAAAACGTCAAACTCGAAGGTCTCCGCACATTCAGCGCGGAAACCAAAGACGGCGCTGACCTCGACGACCTCACCAAAGTACAATTGTCCTACAAGTTCTGATCGGAACAAAGCAATCCAAAAAGATGGCGGTTTTCCGCCATCTTTTTTTGTTGCCGAAATTGCCGTGGAAGATGGCGAGGCACATCACAGCATGCCGTTTCACGCTGCCGCGCCGTCTGTCAATCTCCGATCGCGTTGGCATGTGACGTCATGCCTTCTTTTACTATTTCCAATAGATGAAACCATAGGACAAAAAAAGATCATGCCGGCATAGTTTTGACAGAAAATTGACGTGCATAGTAAAATAGTAAAAGTTAAGGTGGTGACGAATTGAGACGAATCATAGCGGGACTTGTTTTCTGTCTTTGCCTTTGCGGCGCGAGCACCGCGGCGTGGGCGATGCAAAAAGGCGACGCGGGAGACGCGGTGCAGAGTTTGCAAGAGGCCTTGATCGAAGAAGGTTACCTAGCGCGGGAAGCCGACGGCGTGTTCGGCTCGACGACGGAAAAAGCGTTGCGCTTATACCAACGCGATCAGGGACTTCCCGTTACCGGTCAAGCCGATGAAACGATGTTGACGCGCTTGGCGGAGACGGACGCGCCGCGCGACGGTGGCGGCATTTTGTACGCCCCCGGCAATTTGGGCGGAGATATTGTCACTTTGCAGCAATTGTTCGCCGCGGAAGGATATGAGGTCGGCGCGTCCGACGGCGTGTACGGAGAGCAACTTACCAAAGCGGTGCAAGCGTTTCAGCGGGAGCACGGCTTGGAAGTGATCGGCGCGATGGATGAAAAAACTTGGTCATTACTCACGCGCGGACGGGATATCGCCATCTCGCGCGGCGCGGTGAAAGGCATGCGGGAGCGCGCGACAAACGCGAAACCCGCGGCGAAACGTAGTCGCGACAAGGCGCAAATGGTGAAAAAATCGTCTCGCTCCGCCGATAAAATCGGTTTGCAGCAGGGCGACTCGGGTAAACATGTGCGACTTTTGCAAAGTCGTTTAGTGCAAAACGGTTACGATGTCGGGATTATTGACGCGGCGTTCGGCGGCGCGACGCGAAGCGCGTTGCAGGATTGGCAAAAGAGTCACGGCGTAACGGCGAACGGCGTCGCGGACGAATTTTTCTGGAACGAATCGGCGAAACTGATGCCCGCGCCGTCAAAATATTTGCATAAATGGACGATGCACGCGTCGGCGTATTCTTCGCAAGACGGCGGCACGGGATCACATACGGCGCGAGGCAGTTTGCTTTCGCGCGGGCATGTCGCGGTGGATCCGAGCTTGATTCCGCTGGGCTCGTTATTGTACGTGGAAGGCTACGGTTACGCGTTGGCGGATGATATCGGCGGCGCGATCCGAGGCAAAACGATTGATGTCGCGATGGAGTCGTATGATGAGGCGATACAGTGGGGACGGCGCGACGTCACGGTGTATCTAATTAAAAAAGGGCACGGCAAATAAAAAAGAGAGTCGTCTGCGGACGGCTCTTTTTTATTGTTTTAAGTGAGACGCGGCGGCGCGGTGATCCGCAAGCATTTTAAAACAGCGGGTATGCTATAATAAAAGAAATATGGATAAAGGTGTGAAATCATGCGTGTTTTAGGGATTGATCCGGGGACGGCGATCTGCGGTTTCGGCGTCGTGGAGCGTAACGGCAGTCGGTTGCAAGTCATCGACTACGGTGTGCTGACAACGCCGGCGCATACGCCGATGCCCGATCGCCTGACGACTCTCTACCAAGGTCTTGTCGACTTGATTGAAAAATATCAGCCGGACCGCGTGGGCGTAGAAGAGTTATTTTTTAATAAAAATGTGACGACGGCCATCACGGTGGCGCAAGCGCGCGGCGTGATTTTGCTGGCGGCGCGGCTGGCGGGGTTGCCGGTTTCGGAATACACGCCCTTGCAGGTGAAGCAGGGGATCGTGGGTTACGGGCGCGCGACCAAGCATCAAATGATTGTGATGACGATGCGTTTGCTCGGCATTCGTGAAAAAATTTCACCGGATGACGCGGCGGACGCGCTCGCGATCGCGATTTGCACATTATTACAGGAACGGCAGGCGGAACGCTGGGGGTTGCCCAAATGATCGGTTATTTACATGGAAAAATTACGCGTCTGGAACTCGATTGGTGTTTATTGGATGTCGGCGGCATCGGGTATCGGTTACGCCTTCCCGCCTCCACTCGCGAGGCGGTGGGGCTCGGTGAGACGGTGACGCTGTATACCTATCTGCAGGTGCGCGAAGACGCGTTGTTGCTGTACGGATTCGCGAGCGAAGCGGAATATGATTTATTTACCATGCTGATTACGGTATCGGGCGTAGGCCCGAAAGTCGCCATCGGCATTGTTTCCGCGATCGCGCCGGAGGCTTTTTTTGAAGCGATTCGGATTCGCAATAAAGCGGTGCTGATGAAGTTGCCGGGCATCGGTAAAAAATCGGCGGAACGTCTGGTGTTGGAATTGAAAGACAAAGTACCCGCGGCGTCGGGCGCGTCAGTGGATTGGCCGGAAGACGTCGCGACCGCGCAAAGCGCGACGGGACCGGTGGCGGAAACGGTGCAGGCGCTGGTGGGTCTCGGTTATACGGAACAGGAAGTGCGCGGCGCGGCGGAAAAGCTGGCGGCGCAGTACCCGCAAACGGACCGTTTGCTGCGCGCGGTGTTGGCGCAACTCGGTAAAGAAAGAGGATGACGATGGAAGACGAACGGATTATCGCGCGCGAGGAAACGCCCGGCGACGGTTGGCAACAATCGTTGCGGCCGCGGCACTTGACCGATTATATCGGGCAGGAAACGCTCAAGCGCAATTTGGAAGTATATATCGCGGCGGCGAAACAGCGCGGCGAACCTTTGGATCACGTGCTTTTATACGGTCCGCCGGGGCTCGGCAAAACGACGCTGGCGGGCGTGATCGCCAACGAAATGGATGTGCCGCTTAGGATCACGAGCGGTCCGGCGATTGAACGTCCCGGCGATTTGGCGGCGTTGCTGACCAATTTGGAAACCGGCGACGTACTGTTTATTGATGAAATTCATCGCCTTTCCCGCAGCGTGGAAGAGATTTTATATCCGGCGCTGGAAGATTTCGCGTTGGATATTTTGATCGGTAAAGGTCCGGGCGCGAAATCGGTTCGCATCGATTTGCCGCCGTTCACGCTGGTGGGCGCGACGACGCGCGCGGGCGCGTTGGCGGCGCCGTTGCGCGATCGTTTCGGCGTGATTCATCGCCTGGAATACTACCAACCCGCGGAAATCGAAAAAATCATTACGCGCTCGGCGCAATTATTGGGGATTGAAATGGCGCCGGAGGGGGCGTCGGAAATCGCTCGGCGTTCGCGCGGCACGCCGCGTATCGCGAACCGCCTGCTGAAACGCGTGCGCGATTTCGCGCAGGTAAAGGCGGACGGCGTCATCACGTCAGAGATTGCCGATTTGGCGCTGGCGGCGATGGAAGTCGATCATGCCGGTTTGGACGCGATTGACCGCAAGGTTCTCGCGACGATTATTCGTCAGTTCGGCGGCGGTCCGGTCGGGCTTGACACCATCGCGGCCGCGGTGAGTGAAGAAACGGCGACGATCGAAGATGTGTACGAACCGTACCTGATGCAAAACGGATTTTTGCATCGCACACCGCGCGGTCGCGTGGCGACGGCGGCGGCGTACGCGCATCTGGGCATCGCCATGCCGCGACAGACAGCGGACGGCGATTTGTTTGAGGCGCGTCATGGGTAAAATGCTGATGATCCTCGGCGCCGTGTTGCTTTTGGTCGGCGCGTGCATGCAATTCGGCGGGCACTTTTTACCGCTGGGCAAATTGCCGGGAGATATTTCATTTACGAAAGGCAATACTACTTTTTATTTTCCGCTCGGAACATCGATTTTACTTTCGGTCGTTCTGACGCTTGTCTTGCAGTTATTTACAAGGCGGTGAATTATGGTTCGATGGCAGCAATGCTGCGCGGTTATTTTGACGGGAGCGCTTCTTTTGGGCACGGCGGCGACTGTGGACGCGGCGGGCGTGAAAGGTTCGCCGGGCGCGCGTTCGCGTACGCAAAGCACGCGCGTGATTAAGGGAGTGCCGGTGAAAAAGCCGGCGAAAGTGAAGATGGGACGTTACAAGACGCCAACGTCGCCTCGGGCAGAAGCGAAAGACAGACGGGGCGATCTCCGACAAGTTTTACCGATTACGGAAAATGAACCGGTCGTGCTGGTCGGTCTGATGCGCAACGCGCGCTCACCGAAAGTGAGCATCAACGGCGCGTACACGGTGTATAACGGCACGCAAAAATGGAAAACATTCAGCAAGGGCGACACCTTGCGCATCGGCGTGAGCGCGAAATCCATTACGCTCGACGGCAAAAAAGTCGGCGAAACGGTGTATATCCGACCGGAAGGCTTCGCGCTGGTCGCGGTGGACGGCAACGAATACCGTGGCGCGCTGAAATTGATTCGGACGCCGGGACATGACGGCGTGACGGTGATCAACGAAGTCGGCATGGAAGAGTATCTCTACGGCGTCGTGCCGCGTGAAATGTCGGCGTCGTGGGAGCCGAACGCGTTGCGGGCGCAAGCGGTGGCGGCTCGCACGTACGCGCTCAATCATAAAAATAATTACGCGTCGCAAGGTTTTGACGTCTACGACACTATCGTTTCGCAAGTGTACGGCGGCGTCGCGGCGGAAGCTCCGGAATCCACGCGGGCCGTCAATGATACGGCGGGCGAAGTGATTTTGTACAAAGGCGAACCGATTGACGCGGTATTTTGCGCGCATTCGGGCGGCTACACGGAAGACAGTGAAAATGTCTGGGATAATTTCGTGCCCTACTTGCGCGCGGTCAGTGAACCGATGAACGATTTTACCAAACAACGCTGGGAAAAAGAAATTTCGCTCGCCGATTTGGAGCGCGCGCTGGCGGCCTACGGTAAAGATGTCGGTAAAATTAAAAATATTAAATTATCCAAGCTGAAAAAAGCGCCGGTGAAAGCGTTTGACCGAACCGTTTCGGGGCGCGTCCGCACCTTGCAGATCGCCGGTAAAAAACAGGCGGTGGCGATCAGCGGCAACCGTTTTCAGCAGATGTTCGACTTGCGCAGCACGATGTTTGATATCGTCAAAGGCAGTAAAAAGGATCGCTTGAAAATCATCGGTTACGGGTATGGCCACGGCGTCGGCATGTCCCAATGGGGCGCGCAAATCATGGCGCAGCAGAAACCGCGTGATCCGCATCATTATCGGAATATTTTACGGCACTTCTATACGGGTGTCACCATTGAAAAAATGTATTGAAACGAAGGTCAGATATGAACGTCAGTGAATTTAATTATGATTTGCCGGAGGAGCTGATCGCGCAAACTCCGGTCGAGCCGCGTGACACGTCGCGACTGCTCACGTTGGATCGTCAAACGGGCGCTACGAAACAGGGAACATTTCGGGATATTTTAGCAGACGTGCGCCCCGATGACGTGTGGGTTTTTAATAATACGCGCGTCATTCCGGCGCGGCTTTACGGTAAACGGCCGACGGGCGGCAGGGTGGAAGTCCTGCTGCTGCATCCGTTGGGCGAAGACCGTTGGGAAGTGTTGGTGCGGCCGGGCAAAAAAGCGTTGCCGGGCACGGCGCTTACCTTTGACGCCGGCGTGACGGCGACGGTGGAAGATCGCACGGAGTTTGGCGGACGCGTTTTGAAGTTCACCTATGACGGCGATTTTTATGCACGTTTGGACGAAATCGGCGAAATGCCGTTGCCGCCGTATATTCATGAACGCTTGCAGGATCGGGAACGGTACCAGACGGTGTACAGCAAAACGCCGGGTTCGGCGGCGGCGCCGACGGCGGGATTGCATTTCACGCCGGAAGTAATGAAAGAAATCGCCGCGCGCGGCGCGACCGTTTGCTATGTCACGTTGGATGTCGGACTGGGCACATTTCGGCCGGTTTCGGTGACGCAGATCGAAGCGCATCATATGCATTCGGAAACGTATAACGTGAGTGAAGAAACGGCGCAGCTGATCAATGAGGCGAAACGCGCCGGACGGCGGATCGTCGCGGTCGGCACGACGTCGGTGCGCACGCTGGAGGCGGCGGGGCAAAGCGGCGTTGTGAAAGCGGGCCGCGACGCGACGGAGCTTTTTATTTATCCGGGGTATGAGTTTAAAATCGTCGACGCGATGGTGACTAATTTCCATTTGCCGCAGTCGACGCTTTTGATGATGATTTCCGCGTTTGCCGGTAAAGACCATGTGTTCGCCGCTTACCGGGAAGCGGTCGCGGCGAAGTATCGGTTCTTCAGTTTCGGCGACGCCATGTGGATACGGTAGGTGCGATATGGCAGTTATTACCTATGAATTAGTGCATGAAGACGCGCAAACCGGCGCTCGCGCCGGCCGCATTCATACGCCGCACGGAAGTTTTGACACGCCGATGTTCATGCCGGTGGGCACGCAGGCGACGGTCAAAACATTGTCACCGGAGGAAGTGGCGGAAACCGGCGCGGGCATTATTTTAAGCAACACGTATCATTTATTTTTGCGTCCCGGTACGGAATTGATTAAAGCGGCCGGGGGCCTGCATCAGTTTATGAAGTGGCCGCGCGCGATGCTCACCGACAGCGGCGGGTTCCAGGTATTCAGCCTGGGCGCGATGCGCAAGATCAAAGAGGAAGGCGTGTATTTCCGTTCCCATATCGACGGATCCAAGCAATTTTTGTCGCCGGAAGTGGCGACGCGCGCGCAGATGGATCTCGGCGCGGATATCGCGATGGCCTTTGATGAATGCATCCCGTATCCGGCAGACTACGAGTACGCCAAACAGTCGACGGAACGCACGACGCGTTGGGCGAAACGTTGTCTGGAAGTGCATGAGCATCCGGCGCAAGGCATGTTCGGGATTATTCAGGGCGGCATGTATCGAGATCTGCGGGCGCAAAGCGCGCGGGAGATCACGGCGCTTCCCTTTGACGGTTTCGCGATCGGCGGCTTAAGCGTAGGCGAGCCGCATGACTTGATGTATGAAATGTTGGACTACACGACGCATCTGATGCCGCGCGATAAGGCGCGCTACCTGATGGGCGTGGGCACGCCGGATTGTCTCGTGGAGGGAGTGGCGCGCAGCGTCGACATGTTCGACTGCGTCTATCCGACGCGCGTCGCGCGTAACGGCATGGCGATGTTGAAAACGGGCCGGCTGAATATTAAAAATAAACAGTTTGAGCGCGATTTTTCGCCGCTGGACGCAGAATGCGACTGCTACGCGTGCCGTCATTATACGCGGGCGTACATTCGTCACTTGTACAAAGCGGAAGAAATTTTCGCGTTCCGTCTGCTTTCCGTGCACAATATCCATTTCCTGCAGCGTTTCATGCGCGGTTTGCGGGAAGCGATTTTGGAAGATCGGTTCAGCGATTTTCAACGCGATTTCTGGGCGCAATGGCAGCGCTAGAAAAAGATGCGCGTAAAATTTTCGCAGAGCCTTTGAATATGATAAAATAAATAGGATAAGATACAATACGATTAAGGGGGTGCAAATGTGCAACAATTTATGCCGTTAATTAATGCCGCATGGCCGTTTTTATTGATGATCGCCATCTTTTATTTCTTACTGTATCGCCCGCAGAAACGGGAGAAGTCCGAACGCAAGCTGTTTTTGCAACGTCTCGGTCGCAACAGCAAGGTGATTACCGTCGGCGGACTGTATGGTACCGTTAAGGCGATTAAAAACGAATGGGTCCTTTTACAGATCGCCCCGAAAGTGGAAATCAAAGTAGCCAAAGCGGCGATTCATAAATTCCAATCGGAAGAAGAAGAAGAACCGGTCGCTAAAGAAGTTGAAGCAGAGCAGGAAGCGGCTGACCGTGATGCCTGAAATGACAGCGGCGCAAGCGCGGAAAAAAGCGTTGCGCCGTCCTCTTTTGGAAAAACGGCAACACTTCGAGCCCGCTTCCGTCAGCCGCGCCATTTGTGAGCGCATCACGGATTCCGCGATGTTTCGTGACGCGAACGTTGTTTTCGGATATTTGGCGATGCCGCAGGAAATCAATATTGACTCGGTGCTCCGCGCCGCGCTCGCCCAAGGGAAAACCGTCGCCGTGCCGAAACTCACGGCCACGTTCGGCATCATGGACGCGGTCGAGCTGACTTCATGGGAAGATCTGGCGCTGAACCGGTGGGGGATTCGCGAACCGCGCGCAACGGCCGTGATCGATCCGGATGAATTCGACCTTGTGTTGGTTCCCGGACTCGCGTTCACGCGCGACGGCGCGCGCCTGGGCATGGGCGGCGGCTATTATGATCGCTGGCTGGCACATACAAATGCAAAGACGCTCGGTATTTGCGCCGAGGCCTTTCTCGTCACGCAGATTCCGCTTACGCCGAACGACGTAACGGTAGATGCGGTAGTCACGGAGACCGCTCGGTACACCGCGAGGTGACCGGCGGGGAGGGAGAATAAGTTTTGCGTATCAATGAGTTATTAAAATTTTTATTGGCGATCGCCGTCATCGTCGGCCTCTTTGCTTTCAAAGTGGGCGACTTGGCGGGATCGATCAAACAGGGCTTGGATCTGCAAGGCGGCACGCATATCGTGCTGGAAGCGAAAGACATGCCCGAACACGTCGTTACCGATCAGGACGTGGAACAGGTCGTCAAGATCATGGAACGTCGTATCAATGAAATGGGTTTGACCGAACCGATCATTCAGCGTGAAGGTTCGCGCCGTATCATCATCGAACTGCCGGGCGAACGCGATCCGGAACAGGCGATCAAAACGATCGGCAAGACGGCGATTCTGCAGTTCAAAGACGAGGACGGCAATGTCCGCCTTTCGGGTGAAGATCTGGCGACCGCGAAAGAAGAATTGGGACAGGGAAATAAGCCTTTGGTCGCGATCGAATTCAACGATCAGGGCGCGAAAAAATTCGGCGAACTGACGACGCAAAATGTCGGCCGTCATATCGCGATCGTATTGGACGGCGAAGTCTTGACGAATCCGGTCGTGAACGAGCCGATTTTAGGCGGTAAAGCGGTCATCACCGGTAACCGTTCGCTGGAAGAAGCCAAAGACTTGGCGATTCTTTTGCGCAGCGGCGCGTTGCCGGTTAAAGTCGACGTTATGGAGGTTCGCACCGTCGGTCCGTCGCTCGGTCAGGACTCCAAAGATAAGAGCGTCATGGCCTTCGCGATCGGCCTTTCGTTGATCACTCTTTTCATGCTTTTGATTTATCGCGTGAACGGGTTTATCGCCAATGTGGCGTTGCTCGTTTATGTGTTGCTGTTGCTTCTGATTTTGAAATTACTGCATGCGACACTGACCCTGCCGGGCATCGCTGGTATCATTCTTTCCATCGGTATGGCGGTCGACGCGAACATTTTGATTTTCGAACGCTTTAAGGAAGAAATCGCGGCCGGTAAAGTATTGCGCTTGGCGATTCAGGCCGGTTTCAAACGCGCGTTCGCGACGATTTTCGACGCGAATATGACGGTTATGATTACCGCGCTGATCCTGTTCGTTTTGGGCAGCGGCACGATTAAAGGTTTCGCGATTACGCTCGGTTTGGGCGTGCTCGTCAGCATGTTCACGGCGATTACCGTCAGTCGAACCTTGCTGATGATGCTCATCAACGCCAATATTGTGCATAATCCCTGGCTCTTCGGAGCGCGGAAAGGGGGCTATGCCAAATGAATTGGAATTGGAACTTAGTCAGCTATCGTAAAATTTGGTTTACGTTCTCGACCCTGCTTGTCATTCCCTGCATCATCGCGATTGCGGTGTTCGGTTTCAACTGGGGCATTGATTTCACCGGCGGCACGATTATCGACCTGAATTTCGCGCAGCCCGTGACGGTCGCGCAAGTGCGTGAGGCGGTTACCGACGACGGTCTCGGCGCCAGCACGATTCAGCTTTCCGGCAATGTCGACAGCGAATCGGGTCACGATGTGATGATTCGCACGCATAACCTGTCGGCGGAAGAAACGAATACGGTCGTGGCTCATGTGCAACAAAAATTGGGTGATGTCGATGTGAAACGCATCGAATCCGTCGGCGCGGTCATCGGTTCGGAAGTGACCGAACACGCGCTGATCAATTTGCTGGTCGCTTTCGCCGCGTTGATCGCGTACATCTCCTATCGTTTTGAATACCGGATCGGCATTTCCTGTATCATCGCGATTACGCACGATATTTTAGTCGTGCTGGGCACATTCGCATTGTTCCAGCTGGAAATTGACGCGTCGTTCCTGGCGGCGATTTTGACGGTTATCGGTTACTCGATGAACGAATCGGTCGTTATTTTCGACCGCGTCCGCGAAAACTTGCGCACGCATCGCAAAACGGATTCGTACGAAACGCTCGCGAACGACAGTATTAAGCAAAGTATCACGCGCAGTTTCTACACATTGACGACCGTTTTGTTCGCGGTCGGCTCGCTGTATTTCTTCGGCGGCGAAACCACGAAAAACTTCGCGCTCGTCATGCTGGTGGGCTTCATCAGCGGCGCGTACTCGTCTCTGTGCATCGCTACCTCGCTGTGGGTGGTATGGCGCAATTATGACGGCAAGAAACATCACAGCGTACGCACGAAAAACGCGTAACGTGAAAAAAGATCCCGGGTTTCCGGGATCTTTTTATTTTGTAAAACTTGATAAGTGAAACAGGGAAATAAAAATAAAACTTTTCGCCGTGCTTTTTATCATGCTGTTGAGCGCGGCCGCATGGAACTGAAAAAAGACGCCCGCGGGCGTCTTTTTTCGGTTCGTCGAACAGTGGCGCAAAGCGCGGCAGCCGCCGCAAAATTTACTTGACTTTTGATTTTCGCAAGCCTAGTATAAAAAATGTAATAAATAAAAATTTATGTTGAGAATAAAGGAGCAGCGACAACATGGCGGCGCAGGAGATGGCAAGCCCTAAGACAGCGGTGCAGGCGTTATTGACGCAAGCAGTGGCTGACGGCGCGAGCGATGTGCATTTTGAACCGCAGGAAAACGGGCTGCGCGTGCGTTTTCGCATTCACGGCAAACTTTGGGAAACAACGCAACTCCCCGGGACTTTTGCGCCCTCCGTGGCGAATTATATCAAAGCGCTGGCGCATATGAACATGGCGGAAAAACGATTGCCCTTAGACGGCAGTTGCACTTTTGAAACCGGTAACAGGAAATATGATTTACGTATTTCCTCGTTACCGGTTTTTTATGGTGAAAAAATAGTGGTCAGAATTTTAGGCAATCCGCTATTTGTGCCGCAATTGGAAAGGCTCGGGCTGTTGCCGGCGGCGCAGTCGCTGTTGGTTCGTGAATTGCGACGCAGCGCGGGATTGATTGTGGTTGCCGGCGCGACGGGAACGGGCAAAAGCACCACGCTGGCGGCGGCGCTAGCCTTTTTGAACGACAGCGCGCGCAATTTGGTCTCGATTGAAGATCCGATTGAATATCATTTGCCCGGCGTGAATCAGGTGCAGGTAAATGAGCAAAGCGGACTCACATTCGCCAAAGGTCTGCGCAGTATTTTGCGCCAAGATCCCGATGTGATCGCCGTCGGCGAAATTCGCGACCGCGAAACGGCGGAAATTGCGATTCGCGCGGCGCTGACAGGGCACCTGGTGTTGTCTTCGATGCACGCCAATACGGCGGCGGAAATACCGCTGCGTTTTGTGGAAATGGGAATCGCGCCGTACCTGGTGGCGGCGTCGTTGACGCTGGTGATTTCGCAACGCTTGCTGCGTCTTTTATGTCCCGCGTGCAAACAACCCTACCGCGGCGTTGCGCCGTGGGCTGAGGAGAGCACCGATAGCGCCTTGTTTACGCGCGGCGGTTGCGAGCGATGTCACGCGACCGGTTATTCCGGGCGGACGGGTATTTTTGAAATGTTGACGTTGGATGAGAGCATTAAAAATCAACTGGCGTTGCCGGAAGGTATTCCGAGGTTACGCTCGTTGTGCGGCAGTCTGACGCGGTTCCCGCTCGCGCAGCAGGTTCGCGAACGGATTGCGAAAGGCGAGGTAGGCGTAGAGGAGGCGGCTTTTTTTGCGAACTGATGGGCAGGCCGATTGGTTGGCTCAGGCGTTGCAACGCCAGGCGAGTGATATTCATTTGACGCCGGGAGAGCCGATTTATTATCGGCGGGAAGGACGACTGGAAAACAGCGGAGAGATCCTCAACGAGGCGGCGTGGGATGCCTGGTGCGCTCATTTTTTAACAACGGATGAGCAAACCATCCTGCGTTCCGAACGTCATCTTGATATTGTTTGCCGTGAACATCGACCGTTGCGTTTTTCTTTCTTTTTCGCCGGAGATAAACTTTGCGCCGGTGTGCGCATTTTGTACGGTTTGGACGATTTACCGAAGGATCCCGATCCGGCGCTTTTGGCGGATGCCGCCGCGTTAAATGAGGGTTTGGTGCTGATCGGCGGCGCGACCGGCAGCGGCAAAACGACGGCGCTATTACATGTTTTGGCGCAGATGAATGAACGGTTTTCGCGGCACGTGATTACGCTGGAAGATCCGCCGGAATTATATTTACCTGCCGGCCGCTGTCTGATTCGTCAACGCGCTGTCGGCACGGACGTGGCGGATTTTACGAGCGGCGTGTGGGAAGCATTGCGAGCTGACCCGGATGTGTTGGTCATCGGTGAATTGCGTCACCCGGAGACGATTCACGCGGCGTTGACGGCGGCGGAAACCGGCCATCTCGTGTTAGCCACCGTGCATAGTGCAACGCTGCCCGCCATGATCGGGCGGCTGGTGCACGCGTTTCCCGCGGCGGCGCAAACGCAAGTGCGTTACCAAATCGCCTCGACATTGCGGTTGGCTGTCGCGCAACGCCTGCTGCCGGTCGGCGCGTGCCGCGTATTATTGCGTTCGTACGCGTGGTGGACGCCGGCTTTGTCACGTCTGGTGCGTGACGGCAAAGAGGCGCAATTGAACGGTTATTTGCAAACGGGCGGTGTGCAGGCGCAAACATTTACGCAAGCGCTGCAACGCGCGCGGCAAGTGCTTTCCGACGATGAAAAAGACGATCTTGAGGAGCAATGGCGACAATGCAGCGATACCACTATATAGCATTGGATGAAGCGCAACATTTGCGGCGCACGGGCTGGATTGAAAGCGCCTCGGAAGCCGACGCGGCAGAGTTGCTACGCGCGCGTTCCTGGTATGTGGTTCGTTTGCGCCGCGGCAATGCATGGGAACAAATTTCGCAACGAAAACTCGGCGCGCGCACCTTGGCGCTTTTTACACAACAGTGGGCGACATTGTTGCGCGCCGGGATTGACGTGCTGACGGCGCTGCGCTTGCTGAGTGAAACGGGTCCGCCCCGCTTGCAACAAGCGCTGACCGATGTCAGCGCGGCGGTGGAGACGGGTGACACGTTGCGGCAAGCCTTGCAAACAGCGCACGCTTTCCCGCCGTTACTGATCGCGCTGGTAGAAGCGGGCGAAGCAGCCGGTGTGCTGGCGGAAAATTTAACATACGCTTCGCTCTACTACCGCAATCAGTTGAAACTGCAACGCTTGCGCCGGGAAGCGTACAGCTATCCGTTGCTGGTGATGCTGGCGGGTCTGCTGGTCGGCGGGATTTCCGTGATTTGGATTTTGCCGACCTTCGCGAATCTGTTCGCCGATCTCGGCGCGCAACCGTCGGCGGTGACGCAAACGGTACTAACGACGGCGCAATGGTTTCATTCCCAGGTCATTCTGATCGCATTCACTCTACTTTTGGTTTTGGGCACGATCGTAGCGTTGGCCATGACGCCGAGAGGACAGATGTTTATCGCCAGTCAAGCGGATCGCTTTACTTTATTTCGCGCGCCGATATACGCGCGCATGGCGCAGGTACAGGCGCTTTTGTTAAAGAGCGGCTTGGATCTCGCGGAGACATTACGCTTAACGGCGGCGGTCACCAATCCGCTATATCGGGAACGCTTGCTTACCGCTCGTACTGCCGTGCGCAACGGCCGCGCGTTGGAGACGGCGCTGCAAGCGGCGGATATCACCGCGCCGGTGTATCTTCACATGGTGCGCGTGGGCACGGAAAGCGGACGTTTGGAGGAGCTTTTGGCGGAGACGGCGACGTATTACGAAGAGGAAAGCGCGCGCAGTTGGGAGCAGTTGAAAACATGGTTGGGTCCGTTGCTTTTGTTGGCGACGGGATTATGGGTAGGATTTTTAATGTACAGTATTCTGCTGCCGATTATCGATGTGGTAACGGCTCCGATGTAGAAAGGATGATTTCCATGCAGACAAAAAAAAAACGCAAACATGCCGGTTTTACTTTGATTGAACTGTTAATTGTAATTGCTATCATCGGGATTTTGGCGACGATTGTTTTACCGAAATTCGGCGGCGCGGCGGATCGCGCCAAAGTGGCGAAGATTCAAGCGGACTTACACAGTGTCGGAACGGCGGTAGCGATGTACCAGGTGGACACGGGCAAATATCCGAGCTCCCTGGACGAATTGGTGAATACGACGGACGCCTCGAAAGGATACTTGGAAGCGGTTCCGAAAGCGCCGGATGATGAAAGCTATGACACGAGCAAGTTGGCGACGAAGGGCGAAGTCACTTACAGCTATAAAGGCACGACATACTCCTCGCACGGCGGGCCGAGCGGTAAATGACGCTGACCACTGTCGGCGTTTTACTGTGGCCTTGTCTCGTGGGACCCTGCATATGGCGTTGGGCGGAAGCGTATCGGCGGCGCTATGCCGCGGAATGGGCCGAACCTTTTACGCCGCGACGCGGGTTAACGCGCGCGGAATGGTGCTTCGGCTTTTTAGCGGCGCTGAGCTTGTTGCCCGGTCTGGCGGCCGGGCGTTCGCTCATCGGCACATTGGTATTGTGCGGACTGAGTCTGCTTGCCGCGCTTTGTGACGCGCGTTATGGGGTATTGCCGAGGCGCCTTTCGCTTTTGCTTTTTCTGGCAGGAAGTGCGGAAAGCATCGCGGCGGGACATCTTCTGAGCGCATTGACGGCAAGCTTTTTGGCGGTTGTCGTTGCGGGTATTTTATACGGACTCGCGCGAGGCGGCATGGGACAAGGCGACATTTGGTATTACGCGGCGCTCGCGACTTGGCTGTCGCCGTTGCAAACGTTATTGCTCTTGTGGCTGGCGGCGCTTTTGGGAGCATGCTTCGGCATTTTTTCCCGCGGATTTTCTTCTCGCCGTCAGGCGATTCCGTTCGGGCCTTTTTTGACGTTGGCGGTCGGCTTAGCGACACCGATAGGAAGTTGGCTGGGTTATGGATAAACAATCAAACCGCGGTTATTTGTTTTGGGAAATGCTGGTGGCGATCGCTTTAGTGGGGATCTTTACCGCCTGGTCCGCCATGCAGTATGCAGCGTTTCAGGATCGGCAGACTTTATTGCGAGCGACCTCGGCGCTTTGCGCCGCCATTCATCAGACACAAGCGCTCGCGCAACAAAACCGCGGCGCGCAAAGCAATATGCCGACCCTGCATCTCAATGTCGATCATCGCCCGGCGATGTACTACGTAACAGCGCGAAATACGTTGATCGGTCAACGCGCCGCCTTGCCGGAGGGCATTTCATTCAGCGCGGGGCAATCCAAGTTGGTCCAGTTTCAAAGCAACGGACGACCGATGCAAAGTTACCGCGGCAACTACCAAATCGTGTTGGAAAATCGTCATCATGAACGCAAAAGGATTATTATCAGCGCACAGACAGGACGGGTACGCGTGCAATGAATATGAAATCGCGAGGCTTTATTTTTCCGGAAGTTCTTTTCTTAATTCTGATCATGACGGTGGTTGGCGGAACGCTCGCCGCCACCGTTTTGGGAGCGGTGCATAACGCGGCCAGCGGGCGGGAGCAAACGGAGCGGGCGGCGCTGTTACAGGAGACGGCGGAAAGATTGAAATACGCCTACCTCGTCGATGGCGTGCCTGCCGGTTACAGTATTACCAAGGAATACAATGCGCATCGCTTTACGGTTGATGTCGCCGGTATAGAGGCGACAGAACCGAATATTTACGGCTATGAAATCACGGTCAGCGGCTCACGAGGCGCGGATGCGGTGACGATTTGGCTGCCGCGAGGAAACACACATGCGTAAACACGCGGGCTATATTCTTTGGGAGCTTTTGCTGGCCCTCTTGCTCTGCGGACTGTTGAGTGCGGCATTGGCGCCGCGGGTGCGCGGCGTGTTGCAAACCTTTCAGCGACTCGGGACGGAACTCAAAATCAGCGAGGACAGCCGGTTCATTTTGGGAACGCTGGACAGCTATTTGTGGTCCGGCACGTCGCAAACAAGACCGGGGCGAAAGAATCAATACGTTTTTGTGACGCCGAATCATTTGCGGCACGCTTTTTACGCGAGCGGCGCGCTTTATTTGGAATTAAAAAACGGGCAGCGCCAACCGATGACGGAAGCGGGCGACGGCACGACCAACCGGCCGCGATTTCTTCCGGGAAAAGAAGACGGTGACAAAATGTTTACGGTAGACGACCAAGGCCTTGTGACGGCGCAGTTTACCTGGGTATACGGAGCGCGTCAACAAACGTACGGCACGGCGGTTTTGCCGTACGCGCAGTGGTATCGCGTAGGAGAGACCTATGTCGTGCGCTGAATCGCACCGCGGCAGCGTGCTCCTTTGGTGGTGCGTCGCGTTGTGCGGACTGCTGACGCTTGCCGGGCTTGTGATGCAGCAGGCGTCTGCGGTGCGTACGGCAAGCGCGTATACCGTGACGGGCCTGCAAACTCGCTACGTCGCGGAAAGCGGGCTGAACTGGGCGCTCGGACGTTGCGCCGCTCAAGGATTGCCTGACAATGTGGTGACGAAAGAGCTGGCGGTTCGTGACGGCTACCAAAATCGCGTGACGATGGATCCGCAGGGCACGCAGGCGACGATTACCAGCGTCGCCGTGCACGATGCGGAGCGAATCACGCTTGTCATTAAAATCAACTGCGTACCGAAAGGAGAAGGCAAATGGGAAATTGGCGTCAGCGAATGCAAAAGCTGACCGACGCGGGCAAACGAATATTTGTCTCCTCGCCGTTGCCTTTTTTGGCATGGGAAGGTGACGGTTTATTGTGCGTGCGGGAAAAAGCAAGCGGACCGGCGCAGTGGATTTGGTTGCCGCATGCCGCCGATGATTTGGCGAAAACGCGCCGGGTACTGACGGAAACATGGCATGTGCCGCTGCATACGGTAGTGATGGCGGCAGCCCCCGCGGCGGTGCGGTATAAAACGGTGGCAATGGGAGCGCTCAATGAACGTGAGTTGCGAGAAATGCTGCGCTGGGAAGGAGAACGTTTCTTTCCGGATGTAGCGGCTCCATGGATCGGCACGCGTTCGGTTCCGTTGCCGGAGGGGCGTGTCCGCGTCTTGATGGCGGCGCTGACGTCTGACGCGGTGCCCGACGAGCGCTTGGCGGCATTGGGCGTAGAACGCGTGATCGTAGTTCCGGAAATCGTCGCGCTGGGGGAAGCGCTGGCGGACTCCGCGGGGACGGTTTACTGCGCCGCGTCTCAAATGGTGGCGGAGTATCGGGAGCGCGTGTGGACGGATTGGCGGACGCATACGAGCGCCGCAACGCATTCGGACGAGGTGACTGAAGATGAAGCCATCTACGTGCATGGCGCGGCCGCGCCGAGCAGTATCGGCACGACCCGACCTTGGCCCGCGACCATTCCCGCGGAACTGCTCGGGGATACGCCTTCGCCATGGCGTGATGCCGCGTACCTGCCGGAAGCTGCCGCGCGAGCGGCGCAACGACCGGAGAATGCCGCGCTTTGCCAAACGATTCGTTTAGAAAATCACGCGCCGCAACCCGCGCCGTCTTGGTTTCGACCCGTGTTGGCGGGAAGCCTTTGCATTCTGGCGCTCGCGTTCGGGTATGCGGCGTTTCATTACGCCATGTATCAAAAAGAAATGAGCGCGTTACAAAACGAAACGACGGTCGCTCAACTGTCGGCACTGCGCACGCAGGCAGCCGCGTATCAGAAGGCGGTACACGATCGGCAAGAACATGAGCGAACGCGCTTAACGGCAAGCAAACTGCTGCTCGTGATTTGCGACTCCTGCCCCGCCGATGTGACGCTAACGGAAATTCGCACGGAAAATGAAGACATTATTGTCACCGGAAACTTCCAATCGGGCGCGCCCTTACATGATTGGAGCGAATATTTAAGCGCCCGTCTGGAACGGCCGGTACGAAGTAAAATCGATCGTCATGTAGCGGCGGCGCATACTTTTACGCTGTGGCTGGGTCATGCGGAGGAGGAAGCTAATGCCATCCGTCACTAAATATCCGTTGCTGCTGTTGGCGGCACTCTGGTTATTGACTGTTGTCGCGTTCGGCGGCGGATACCACTGGCAAGCTCGGACCGCGGACGCTATCCGAGCAGAAGCGGCGCAGGCGCATGAAATCGAACGACTGACAGCCCAACTGGCACAACAGGAACAATATCAAAACGAAGCCGCGCGAATAATCGACTGGGAGGCGGACGCGAACCGGGCGCACGTGCAAATGGAAAGCAGCGAAGAGATTCCTTCTGCGGACGAGACCAAACAATGGAAGATGACATTGGTCGGCGATTATTTTCATCTGCTGGAATTATTTGCCGCATGGGAAGGCCACCCGCATGCGACGGAAATCACGTTGACAAAAATGGCGCCGATCAGTCCATCGGTTTGTCGCGCGGAAATTCTCGTTCGTCAAACCGCACCCGTAAAAACCGCACATTGAACTCTTTGGGAAAAGTAAACGCAAGAAATCAAATAGATGTAGTATAATATAAGGAAACGGCGAAAAATACCATTTATTTATATTAAACACTTGTGAACAGATTTTACGGGAAGGATTTACACTATTTATGGAAACGAGTTTAACGGCGGAACAACGTTACGCGACAGAGCAACGCTTACTTTGGCAATCGGCGGGTCTGATGGGACTGATTGCCGTCGCGGCGACCTGGTTCGGCCTGCTCACGAACTCGCATGCGATCTTGATTGACGGGATTTTCTCGTTTGTGGCAGTCATTATTAAGATTTTAATGATCATGACTTCGCGTCTGACAACGCGGGAATCGAGCAAAAAATTTCAATTCGGATATTGGCAGTTTGAACCGCTCGTGCTTGCGGCAGAAGGCGGCTTCACGCTGATCATTGTTGTCTATGCGTTTTTGAACGGCATGATCAGTCTTTTCAGCGGCGGCAATGCAATGAACTTCGGCTTGGCGATTATTTACGCCTTGACGTTTACGTTCGCCAATATGGGGTATTATCTCTATGTGCATCGGGTAAATCGGAAACTGAAATCCAGCCTGATTCATTTTGATAATATGAGCTGGCTCGTCGATGCCTGTTTCGCCGCCAGTTTGTTTATCAGTTTCGGCTTGGCCTACTTGCTTGAACGAACGCAATATGCGCATTACGGGGTATTCGTCGACCCGGTGATACTAATCATTTTGTCATTGACCATGATGCCTGTCGCGCTCAATATTTTGGGACCTGCGGTAAGGCAGGTACTCGGCATGGCGCCGGAAGGTTTACATGAAAAAGTTCATGAAGTAATGGATGATTTCATGGTCCGCTACCGTTTCAAGGACTACGTGAGTTCCGTGCAACGGTACGGCAAAATCGCCTTTATCGATATCGATATTTTAATTCCGAAAAGTTACCCGATCCAGGAAGTGGGAGATCTCGACCGTATTCGTGATGAGATTGATAAGGCCCTGGGCGGTAAATCGGTACGCAAGTGGCTGACCATTACCTTTACTACCAGCCGTCGTTGGATGGCGCAAGATTATGAGCTGTTGGAGGAGGAAGACGAATGAGCACTGTACCGTTTCGCGATATCCTGCTCGCCGGCGCCGCCGGAGATGCGATTGGCTACGTTGTTGAATTTGACGATGTGGAAACGATCAAAGAAAGCTACGGTCCGCACGGTTTGCGCGGCCCTTTGAGCTTAGACGGTTCGGGTGAATGGTTGATTTCCGACGACACGCAGATGACGCTTTTTACCATTGACGGCATCTTCTGGTCACGACAGCGCGGGGATGCTTTGACGAAAGGTCTCTACCGTTCGTACATGCGCTGGTACTACATGCAAACGGGAGAAGAACCTCGGCGCGGGCAAAAAAGCTGGCTCAAAAAACAACCTTACGAAACGACGTATAATTTAGCGAAAGATCATCGTCTGCAAGAGCGGCGTCATCCCGGTATGACCTGCCTTACGGCATTGCGTGATCCGGCGGACCGCGGCGTGACGCAGCCCCTTAACGACAGCAAGGGTTGCGGCGGTATCATGCGTGTGGCACCGATCGGTTTATATTTTCACGGCGATCCCGAAGCCGCTTATGAGAACGGCTGCGCTTGCGCCGCGATTACCCATTCGCACCCGTCGGGATATATCGCCGCCGGTGCGATGGCATCGTACATGGCCTTGCTTTGCGACGGACATACGTTGCGGCAGGCGGGAAAAGTCGTCAAGGAAATGTTGCGCGTAAAAGAAAACGCAGACGAAGTATATGATGCTATCGTGGCCGCGGAAAAAGCAGCGGCTAAAGTACCTGCATTGCGTAAAAAAGCCGGAGCCGATGATTGGTGGTACTATTTGCCGGGACTGGAAGCACTCGGCGAAGGTTTCGTGGCCGAAGAAACTTTGGCGATTGCATTGTATTGCGCATTGGCTTACTCCGGTTCGCGATACGCCGTGTTGGCAGCGCTGAATCACGGCGGTGATTCGGATTCAACGGCCGGCATTTGCGCGCAATTGGTCACGGCGGAAGCCGGACGCAATCGGATTCCGGAAGAATGGTTGGAACATTTGGAATGTCGTGATATTATCATCGACATGGCCGATCGACTGGAAAAAATAAGTTTTGCAGAAAAGTCTTGACACCGGAAAAAAGAGATGCTATCATAATCAAGTCGCACGAAGCGACACGGTTCTTTGAAAACTAAACAATGCAATGAATTAACGCCAATGTGCGGGTCTGATTACACAGACCCGAGTCA
>NZ_CABSTC010000004.1:0-32327 GCF_902480485.1 uncultured Negativicoccus sp.
ACTCGCGACCCTCGCCTTGGCAAGGCGATGCTCTACCACTGAGCTATTCCCGCATATCAACAGATGCCATTGTAACATACCGTTTTTTTCATGTCAATGACCAGTTAAGTTACTATATAAGAATAGCAAACGAGGATTTTTTTGTCAAGAAGGTTTTCACTTTACCGAAAATTTGTTTTACAAAAAAGTGACATAGCAGAACGTTGCTATGTCACAAAATTTCAAGGGTTTTGGCCGAAAATGTAGGGCGCCGGTACCTGCCATTGCTGCATAGGCAATAACTGGCCGTAGTAGCCGCCCAACGTATTGGAAACGGTAAGATCATACGTCCCTGCGCCGTAGCCGACACGATCAATCACCAATTCAGACGGACGTTTTTCTACCGGTACGGCAAATGTCGCAAGCGCCGCCGCACCGGTCGGTGTAGTGAGTTCATAGTCGGGCGTTCCGGTGATCGTCGGGAACCCCTGCAACAAAAACTGTGTCGCGGGCGCGGGGACCGAAAGTTCGCCGTGTGCCGCGCGAATCGTACCCGATCCGGTGGCCACCGGGCCTGTTAATACAATATCGATGTCCAAATATTCCAAACCGAGCGCAATCGACGCGCAATCGATGATGCAATCGACCGCGCCGACTTCATGAAAATGCACGTCTTCTGGCGCAATCCCATGGGCCCTGCTTTCCGCCAGCGCCAGTGACCAGAAAATGGATGCCGCGCGTTGTTTCGCGCTGCCTGACCAATCGGCGCGCGCCAAAATGGTTAAAATATCCGGTAAATGACGATGCGTGGTTGTTTCCTGTACATCAACGTTAAAATACGTCGCCGTGATGCCTCGCTTGTTGACCTTTTCAAAAATCAACTCGTAGTCGTCAAGTCCGAGTTTTTGTAACTCATTGATCAGCCAAATCCGTGGCACTCCTAAATCAAGCAATACCCCGACAAACATGTTGCCGCTGATCCCGCTCACGGGATCCAAGTACAATGCCCGTTCCATCAGAGCACTTCCTTTCGCTGCCTTCCTTTACCCGGACCGTCCTCCGCCACCGCCACACCGGCGGCGCCGAACGTCCGTATCTCATTCAACATATCGAGTGATGCGTCGAGCAGGGACAGCCCCAATGTCGAGCCGAGTCCTTGCGCCAACGTGAAATTATAATGCAACGCTTCCTGTAATCCCAACTTTTGTAATTGTAATTGGTGCAGGGGATCAGGATACGCCGCCGAGGCGAATACGTAGTCGTTTAGCCGCGGCGCGATCGCTGCCGCCGCTACTGCCGCCTGTCTCCCCGCGATACCGCCTACCGCATCGGATCTTCCCGGGTGCCGAAAAATGCCGCCGCAATATCGGCCACGGCCGCGGGGTGTGCCGCATACCGGTCCGCACCGATGTCGGCCGCGTAGCGTTCATTGAGTACGGCACCGCCGACCACCACTTGCACGTCGGGAATCTCCCGTTTGAGCAAGGCGATGGTTTCCTGCATGGAGACAACCGTCGTCGTCATCAGCGCACTCAAGCCGACCAGTCGTGCATGATAGGTGCGACAGGCATCGAGGATCGCTTGGGGCGGCACGTCTTTGCCGAGGTCGATGATCCGATAGCCGTAGTTTTCCAGTACGACTTTGACAATATTTTTGCCGATATCATGCACATCGTGCCGTACCGTCGCAAGAATAATCGTGCCGCGATCGGCGGCCGTTTCTCCCTTGGCCTCCAGTACCCGTTTGACTTCGGCAAACGCAACTTGTGCGGTTTGCGAGGCCCGGATCAGTTGCGGTAAAAACAGTTGCTGCGTTTCAAAACGTCGTCCCACCTCATTCAATGCGCCGATAAGATCCTCATTGACCACGTCAAGCGGCGCTTTACGGGCGAGCAGTTCTTTTGTCAGTCGCAGCGTTTCCGCTTCCAGTCCGTCGACAATCGCCGCCAAAATCGTCGAGACGGGCGACGGTGCCTCGGCCTCGTCTTGTACTTTACGAGCCCGGGCGATCCATTCCCGCGCCCCGTCATCGTATCCCGCCAGCACACGGTAGGCGGCCAATGTATCCGTCATACCCCGATCGCCGGGATTGGCAATCGGGGCGTCCAGTCCGTGGGCCAGTGCCATCTGTAAAAATGTCCGATTAATGATCGAGCGTTCCGGCATGCCGAAGGAAATATTGCTCACGCCGAGTGCGGTCGCCACGCCGAGTTCCCGTTTCACGAGAGCAACGGCCTCGGCGGTAATCCGTACATTTTCCGCACCGGTGCCGAGTGTCAATGTCAGACAGTCAATGAGGATATTTTCTCGCGGGATACCCCATTCCAATGCGCGAGTAACGATTTTTTCCGCCAGTGCGAGTCGTCCTTTTGCCGTATCGGGAATCCCGTTTTCATCCAGCGTCAGTCCCAGTACGCAGGCCCCATAGTGGCGAGCGATCGGCAATACTTGTGCCAGACTGTCCTCCCCCGCATTGACCGAGTTGAGCAGCGGTTTGCCCGCCACCACTCGTGCCGCCGCCGCCAACGCGATCGGTGAGGCCGTGTCAATCACGAGCGGCGTACCCGTCACCGCTTGTACGGCACGTACCGCCCGCGGCAAGAGTGTCGGTTCATCGACACCCGAGGTACCGACATTGATGTCAAGAAGCGCCGCGCCTTCCCGACGTTGGACAACAGCTTCCCGAACAACACGATCAAGTACGCCGCGACGCAGTTCTTCCTGCAACTCCCGTTTGCCCGTAGGATTGATTCGTTCTCCGATCATCAGCGGGCCTTGTCCCAAAACGACGGTTTCCGCATAAGAGGACACCCGTGTTACGGGAATGACGGACGGTCTCGTGCCGTGCACTTCCCCACGCAACGCATGCAAGCGTGCCATCAGTGCGGGATCGGTACCGCAGCAGCCGCCGATGATCTCCACGCCGCGCGACAGGAAATAGCGCATATGATCAAGATGCGCCTGTACATCGAATCGACTATGACCGTCGGCATCGGGAATCCCGCCGTTCGGCTGCACGATCAACGGCAGTTTCGTTGCCGCCAACAAAGCGTCCACCAGCGGTCGTGTCTCCGCCGCCCCGAAGGAGCAGTTGATCCCGACGGCCGTCACGCCGAGTCCTTCCAGTGTTGTCGCCATACTGACGACATCGGTCCCCGTAAAGGTCCGTCCCGTATGTTCAAAGCTCATCGATGCCAAGACGGGAAGATCGCTGTGTTCGCGGGCCGCAAGAACGGCATATTTGAGTTCCGCCAAATCGGTTTGCGTTTCGATGATGATCAGATCGACACCGGCCGCCACCCCCGCTTCGACTTGTTCCCGATACAAATCATACGCCCGCTCGGGAGACATATCCCCCGCCGGTGCAAGCAACGCGCCGATCGGCCCGATATCCAAGGCCACGTAAATCGGTCGTGTGCCGTGATCGGCGATATAGCGTTCCCGTGCCCGCCGCGCACATCCGACGGCGGCATGAATCAAGGCGCTCGGTGTCGTATCCGTATCCGCACATTTGTAGCCGTTGGCACCGAACGTGTTTGTCGTCAGCACGTCCACGCCGCTCACGAGATAGTCATAGTGTATCGACTCGATAAGTGCAGGCTCATGCAGTACGCACATATCGGGCGCAATCCGCAGATCCGGTCGCCGCCGTTGGACTTCCGTACCCATCGCTCCGTCAATAAGTACGGTCTGCCCGGCAAGAAATGTACTAAATGGTATCATGGGGTTCCTCCTTTCGTGTGCAGCCGGTGAGAAAAATAATCGATTTTTCCGGCACCATCAGATGACCGTCCGTCACATGCACACCGATTCGCTTCGACAGTTGCAGGCATGTTGCCAATTCCTGATTGAGCGCCAGCGGTACGTCACCGTAGCCGGGACTGAAACGCATCGTCGTTGCACCGAACGTGTGCTGCAAGTACGCCGCATAGGCATCGACCAATACCGACGCCGTCGCGTCGACGACAACCCCAAGTGCAGGATCGGTCGCCATCCATTCACGAATGGTACGATACACGTCCTGCCCGATGGTACAGCCGCAAACGATGACCTCGTC
The DNA here is from genome assembly GCF_902480485.1 of uncultured Negativicoccus sp. Taxonomy (NCBI): domain Bacteria; kingdom Bacillati; phylum Bacillota; class Negativicutes; order Veillonellales; family Veillonellaceae; genus Negativicoccus; species uncultured Negativicoccus sp. The sequence goes on from NZ_CABSTC010000004.1 coordinate 4,037, forward strand.
GCAATCGGCAAAGAGCCGTCCGAGCGAACGATACGGCAACACGGTATCTCCCCAGCAGCCGCCGGTATCCGTACTCCGCCACGGGCGTCGCTGATGCGTTTCCCGATATACGGCGGCCGCATCGACAATCTCCCGCGCCCGATCGAGCCAACGGCGATCGGACTCACTGATCCGGCGCCGTTTGTGTCGCAAAAAACGCAGCACGTCGTCTTCATCATAAAAATCAGCCAGCGTTCGTTCCACGATGTTCCTCCTTGACCGTTTGCAAGGTGCGGCCGATCCCCCTTGTGATCGCCTGTGCCACTTCCGGCCGATTCATCACATACAGGTGAATACCGTCCACTCCCGATGACAATAAATCAATAATCTGCTCGCACGCATACGCAATGCCCGCATCATACATCGCCTCCGGCGCATGCTCGTAGCGGTCGAGCATCCGGCGAAACTTCGGCGGCAAACTCGCCCCCGACAACGCGGTCATTCGCACAATCTGCGCCTTGTTCAGACAGGGCATGATGCCGGCGGAAATCGGCACATTGATGTCGATACTGCGAGCCGTTTCCAAAAAGCGGAAAAACGCGTCATTGTCAAAAAACAGCTGCGTCACCAAAAAGTCCGCCCCCGCATTCACCTTATCTCGCAAGCGGATCAAATCCGCCGTCAGGCTGCGAGCCTCCGTATGGCCTTCCGGATACGTCGCCGCACCGATACAAAATGCGTGCTTGGAGCGCACGTAAGCCACCAGCTCATTGGCATAACGGAATCCGTCCGCGGGCGTTTCGCCGTCTTCTCTGCGATCGCCGCGAAGCAACAGCGTATTTTCAATTCCCGCCGCTTCGATCCGTGCCAAAATCTCCGCCAGTTCCGCTTGCGAATATCCCACGCAAGTCAAATGCATCAACGGCTCGATGTCCAGCTCCTTGCGGATATACTCCGCCAATTTCAACGTCAACATACCGCGTGCCGCCCCCGCCGCACCGTACGTCACCGACATATAGTCGGGATGCCATTGGGCCAACTCATGCAATGTCGCCACCATATTGCCCAAATCGCCTTCCCGTTTCGGCGGGAACACCTCAAACGAATATAACGGCCCTTCTTTTTCATACTTGTCTTTGATTTTCATACGGACCTCTTTTCCCTATAAAAAAAGCCCTCGCCCTGATTGCTCAGGGACGAGGACACTCGTGGTACCACCCTACTTCATCTGCGCTGCAGACCTCATTCATGTACGGCTCAAAGAGCGATACACCAGTGCAGTGACGGGCACACCCGGCACGACCTTGCCTTGCGGCTCAGCCGGCAGCTCCGAGGCCATTTTCCGCAACGGTTATGATCGCCCGTTTTCACCGACTCGGGCTCTCTGTCGATCGTCTGCGTTGCGTACTCTTCTCTTCATCGCTTTTCACATATGTAAATTAGAAGCATGATACCAAATCCGTCGACCGATTGTCAAACGCTTCGGAAAATTATCACGTACTTCTCACCAATAGCTAATCGTACCGCGTGCACGAGCGGTATCGCCGAATACGTAAGGACGCTCCTGTGTCCACGGCACCGGCTGTCGATAGCCGAGTGTCGCCTCCGTTACCGCATCACCGCAGATGCCGTAACCGACCCGATCGGCAATCCGCTCACCCGGCATTTGTGTCGTCACCCATGTCTGCGTTAATACGGCGATCGCTCCCGTGCCGACGGATTCCGCCGCGACAACCGTCACGTCAAGATAATCCAATCCCAACGCAATGCCCGCCGCCAGCAGCCATTCGTCCGCTGTCAGCACCGCGCCGACCGTTTCCGCCTGAACGGCCAACGCGGCCAAGCGTTGCCACCCGCCCGCCGCTTCACCGTCCGTCGGCAAGGACGCACGTACCGCCGCGGCAGCGGGAGAAACGGGCAGCGTCGCCGTCACCGCGACATCACGCCCGACGATCCCGCGACAGGTGACGTCATGAACCGTCACCGTTGCGCGATCGTGGCACCACCGCCGGTATTCGGCTTGCCAATATGCCGCCGGCACGCCGCAACCGGCAAGCGCACCGAGCCAGCCCGCCGGCGAAGAAAGCACCGGCAGATACAATATCCGTTCCATCACCGCACCTCTTCTCTCTGTCGCCCCTTGCCCGGGCCGTCTTCCGCCACCGCCACACCGGCGGCACCGAACGTCCGCATTTCATTCAACATATCGAGTGATGCATCGAACAGGGACAGTCCCAACGTCGAGCCGAGCCCTTGCGCCAACGTGAAATCATAATGCAACGCAGCCTGTAATCCCAATTTTTGCAATTGTAATTGGTGCAGGGGATCAGGATACGCCGCCGAGGCGAATACGTAGTCTTTTACCCGCGGCGCGATCGCAGCCGCCGCTACTGCCGCTGCGCCGGTGACGCTGTTGTCAAAAACGATCGCCATATGGCGCGCGGCCGCGCCTAAAACCAGCCCCGTCAACATCGCAATCGATGCGTTTCCGTAGCGCGCGAGTACCGTTTCCGGTTCCGTTTGCGCCAACGTCCACGCCTCACTTTGCGCGGTAAAGCCCTGCGCCCGCATCGCTTCGGAGAGTTCCGGTCCTAAAAAGGCCGTCGTCACGGCAAGCGCCGCAAGCGCGCCGCGAGCGCCGATTTCACCGAGCGCCAATGCTTCGACGCCGCTATGCGCCAATTCACCGGCCAGCGCGCCGCCGAAGGCGATTGCTTCCGCGCATGCTTCCTGCGTCAGCGCGTCCCCTTTTTGCAATGACTGACTGCCGTTTTGCATTTTATGCAGCATCACGCCCGCGACATGTTCGGTGTTTTGTTCCAAGCCGACATCCGCCACATATACCGGCGCCTGCAGTTCGCGCGCCAACGCCGAAACGGGCGCCGCGCCGCCGGCAATGAGCATCAGTTCCGCCAGGCTCTTTTTTCCGTGATCCTGATTGTCCGGACTGTCGATCGCCGTATCCGCGGCGGCAATGACAATGGCTTTTTGCAGGCGAGCCGGTTTTTTACGGCAGGTAATGCCGGCGATGCGAATCGCCATTTCTTCCAGTTGCGCCAATGAGCCCAACGGTTTGGTAAGGTTATCGACGTACTCGCGGCATTGCTCCATCACCGAGGTGTCGAGCGGCGCGATTTGATCATTCCATGCTTCCAACATCGGCGTTACCTCCCTGCATCATTTCTTGTTTCGTCAGGCAATCATTGTAAATCGCCAACGCATGTTCAAGCATGCGCATCTGCACCGACGCACCGGACGCTTCTCCGAGCCGTAGCCCTAAATCAACGTAGGCTTCCGTCTGCAAGGCCTCAAGCGCCATGCAATGCGCCTTTTCCGCCGACAGATGCGACGCCATCACATAGTGACGACTGGCAGGAGCGATCGCTTTGGCGATATGCGCGCAGGCGGTCGTATTGAAGCCGTCGATGATGACCAGCGCATGATGCGCGGCCGCCGCTAAAATAACGCCTGAAATCACACCGAATTCGAAGCCGCCGACTTTCGCCAAGACATCGATGCCGTCCGTTTTGTCCAGACGGTTCACCGTCAACGCTTTCGCAACGATTTTCTGTTTGCGCGCCAAACGTTCATCGGAAATATTCGTGCCTCGTCCCGTCACCTGCAATGCATCCCAGCCGCCGAATGCACCGATGATCGCTGCCGCCGATGTTGTATTGGAAATCCCCATTTCCCCGACGGAAAGCAATCGGTAACCGCGCGCGATGACATCACCGGCCACTTCGATCCCCGCTTCGATCGCTTGAATCGCCTGCGCCCTCGTCATCGCCGGTCCTTCACTGAAATCCTGCGTGCCGTAGGCGATTTTTCTGTCCAAGAGCCCCGGAACTCCACTCATATCCGCATTGATGCCCGCATCAATCACCGTCATGTCCGCTCCGGCGTAATGCGCCAGCGCGTTGGCTCCGGCGCCTTTACTGATGAGATAATTTTTCGTCATCTCTACCGTCGTTTCCACCGGATACGCGGACAATTGATGACGCGCCACGCCGTGATCCGCCGCGGCTAAAATCATCATTTTCTTAGGCGGCGTCGGCATGACTTCACCCACTACCGCCGCATATTGCACAACGATATCGCGCAGTTTTCCCAAGTTTCCGTTACCGAGCACCAAATCATCGGCGCGCGACGCGGCCGCTTCCGCAATGCTCGGCGATGGCACTTCAATCTGCGCCACCGTCTTTTCCCACAGACTCATAGGGTCCCTCCCATCATAATGACTTCATTATAACACGGACATTTTGTCTTCTATTTCGCACAATAAAAAAGCGGTATGTCCGCTTTTTTGATTTTAAATTTGCAGGCCCAGGGCCCCGAATGTATCGCCGTGACCGAAATCATGGTACTGCATGCCGCGTCGGAACCACTCCGCGCGCTGCGCGCTGGTGCCGTGCGTAAATTCCTCCGGACGGATCTGCCCTTGCGTGATCTTTTGCAAATGATCATCGCCGACCGTCTTGGCGGCATTGATCGCCTCTTCGATATCGCCCGCGTCAAGGTAGCCTTTTTGCTGCACATAGTACGCAAACACTCCGGCCAAATAATCCGCATGCAGTTCCAGCGCGACCGAGTATTTTTTCGCGTCCGCCTCACTCATTTGTTGCTGCAGCTTATGAACATGCATCAGCAGCCCCGATTGGTTTTGCACGTGGTGGCCGACTTCGTGCGCCAACACGTAGGCCATCGCAAAATCGCCGCCCTGACCGCCGAATTTGCGTTGTAAATCGTTGGCGAACGTCACGTCCATGTAAATGGTTTTATCGACCGGACAATAAAACGGACCGGTCGATTTGCCCGCCACGCCGCAACCGGAACGTACCTGTTCTTCAAAAAACATCAGTTTCGGTTCTTCGTATCTTTCTCCGACTTCCGCGAACTTTTGGTGCCAAACATCTTCCGTGTCCGCCAAGACGACGCTCAACATATCTTCCATGTTGCGGCGCGCCGGATCGCTCGCCTGCTGTTCCACCTGTTGCGTCTGTCCGGCGCCCGCCATATTAATTACGTCGGAAACGTTACCGCCGAAAAACGAATAGATCAAGGCGAAAATAATCAAACCCAAACCGCCGATTTTCGCCGGTCCGCCACCGCGCCCCGTGTTACTGCTCATCCGTCTGCCCCGCCATTGCATTGCCGAAACCTCCTCTGCATTACGTCCGTTTTATTTTCATTTTAGCATACAAAGCGGCTAAACACACCGCTGCGGACGATAAAACTTCGCCATCGCACCTTGTTTCCTATTTTAGATGCAAGTACAATGAAACCAAACAAATCCATTGTTACGAAAGGAGTCGCCTATGAATTTTGAACGTTTATATATCAACGGGGAATGGGTATCGCCCCAAAGCACGGAACGAATTAAAGTGGAAAATCCCGCGAGCATGTATCGGTTTGCCGCCGTTCCCGTCGCCACCGATACGGAAGTCGACGCGGCCTGTCGGGCCGCCGCCGATGCCGCCTGGCGTTGGCAGGAATCGCCGCTCGCCGCGCGGCTGACGATTTGCGAAAAAATGTTGGCGCAGCTGCTGACCCGCAAAGCGGAAATCGTCGATATTGAAATCCAAGAACTCGGCGCGCCGAGTCAAATGGCCGAAAAGGTTCATTTCGATTTCCAGGTGGAACGCATGCGTACCTTCATGCGCCTTGCGCAAGAAATCGAATTTCGAGAAGAGTTGGAGCATTCGACATTGTACCGTGAGCCGGTCGGTGTAGTCGCGGCCATTACGCCGTGGAACTATCCGCTCGGTCAGGTCGTGCAGAAAATTATGCCGGCCATTTTGATGGGCAATACCGTCATTTTAAAACCTAGCCAACACACGCCGCTTTCCGTATACTACTTGGTGGATGCGTTCCATCAGGCGGGACTGCCTAAAGGCGTGTTAAATCTCGTCACGGGTCGCGGCGGCGACGTCGGCAACGTCTTGGCTTCGCATCCGCTGGTCGACATGGTTTCCTTCACCGGTTCCACTACCGGCGGCATTGAAGTCGGTAAGCACGGTTTGGATTCGGTGAAAAAAATTCATTTAGAGCTCGGCGGCAAATCGCCCTGCGTTATCCTGCCGGACGCCGATATCGATCAGGCGATTCGGGCCTGCTTCAATTCGCTCCTCTTGAATTGCGGCCAAACGTGCTCGGCGCTGTCCCGCCTTTTGATCCCGGAGGATCAGAAAGAAGCCATCGAAACGCGCTTGGTGGAAATTCTGCAAGAATATCCGGTCGGCGATCCGCGAGAAGAAGGCACGAAGATCGGGCCGCTGGCCAGTGAAAAACAGTTCACTAAAGTAAAAAAATATATTGAAACGGGTCTTGCCGAAGGCGCGCGCATGCTCACCGGTAGTGTGCCCACCGAACCGATCGGCGGCTACTACGTCCAACCCGTGATTTTCACCGATGTCACCAACGATATGCAAATCGCGCAGGAAGAAATTTTCGGTCCCGTGCTGTGCGTCATTACGTACAAGGACCTGCCGGATGCGTTGCACATCGCCAACGATACGATTTACGGTCTGAATGCCGCGGTGCACGGACCGTTTGATGAGGCCGTCGCGTTCGCGCGCCGCATTAAATCGGGCAATGTGTATATCAACGACAGCGCGCGCGATGTAACCGCGCCGTTCGGCGGTTACAAAATGAGCGGCATCGGCCGCGAAGGAGGCATCGAGGGTATCTTGGAATTTACCCAGAGTAAAGTCCTCTTTGATCATGACGCGTAATTTACGCCAATAAAAAAAGAACCGCAGTTGCGGTTCTTTTTTTATGTCATTTTTTATCTTTCGCCGGGCGCTTGTCAGCTTGCGGCTCTTTGTTCGCGTCTTTATTTTCCTGGTCGTTGTCCGCTTCGGCATCGTTTTCCGTCACTTTTTCCCGCAGCTGCGCCATGATTTCTTTCACCGCATCGCGACGGCGGCGATCGTTGGGCGCTACCACTTCAAACTCGAATTGGCCGTCGCCTTTGATAATGTACGGCATCGTGACGCGCGTTTTGGCTTTTTCGTCCTCATCACCGCCCGCCAACGTATCCGCGTCGGTCTTTTTACCCTTATGCAAATAGTCCGGCAGCGTTTCTTTCGCCGGTTCTTGCAACTGCGCATGATGCCCCGCGGATTTTTCATCCGGTACCATACTGACATTGTCTTCCAGAATTTCCACGATCAGCTCGTTATTTTTATCTTCCTTTTGCAGCTTGTTCAGAAAATCGCGGAAATCTTTATACTTTCGCAACCGATCAATAATTTCATCCGTCAAATTGAGCTGCTGCTTTTGGATCAGGTACGGCAACGGTACGACACCGCCGCCGCGCACTTCCAGCGTCATCGGCCCAAGCGGCTGATCGGCGGGCACCGTAAAGGCGAGCGTCTTGGAAACGACTTCGCCGCGGTACGGACGCAGTTTCACATTGACATAGATGATGTCACCCGGGCTCACAATCCCCGGCCGCGCTTTCGCATCGATGATTTCTGCGACTTCTTTATCTTCCGTCAGCGAAAGCGACAAGTTGATGCCGCGCAACGCATATTTTTGGAACGGGTTTTTCGCCAGCGCTTCCAGCACGTTGTACAGTTCATCGACAGAGCGTTCGCTGACACTTTTGGCCGAGTAGTACATATTATCGCGCTTAAATGTCGGCAAGGACGTATCCTGCGGCAAAAATTCATAGCTGAGTTTGACCGTGCCGCGACCGCCGCGATCAATCGTTTTTTTGACAAGATCGTACGCGGTCGTCGCCGCCAAAATCGGCGTCAAATCGTGATCCTCGACCATTCGCACATTCGCCGCGCGATCCGTTTGCGTATCGCGATCCGTCACGTTGACCTGCATCGCCACGGCTTTCGGCGCGCGCCCTTCGATACCGGCAATCCCCGCGCCGCGATCCTGGTAAATTTTACCGATCTCGCTGCCGATGGAGCCGATCTTAAATGCGGAATTCACCGACGGCACCACCGTGAAAATGTACGAATTGTGCATGAAATAATCCAATTCGCCGCGCTTCAAAAACGGATGGCCGAACGCCACAATACGATTTTCATCGGCGTACGTGACCGTACCGATCGCGCCCAGTTTCAAATCGCCGGTGACGAGCGTCACCGCGACCGCGCTGCCGGGTTGCAACGCATGCGGTGCGGCATCATAGTTGCCTGCGCCGGCTGTCGCTTGCGGCTGCAATCCGAACGGCGCCAATTTTTGCGTCAGATATTGTAACGACTCTGGCGTAAATCCCGCCGCCATCAACGGCGTGCCCATCGGAATCAGCGGCGGCTCTACCGACGGCGCTTCATCGTGCGCCGCTTTATCCGGCAGCGCCCACAGTTTCAGCATGTCGCCGATCGGCGTCACCATGCCCACCGTGCCGTCCGCAAACCCCCAGCCGTACCCGATCGCGCCGACAAGTTTACCGTCAATATATACGGGACTGCCGCTCATGCCCTGCGCGATGCCGCCGGTTTTTTCAATCACCGGGCCGCTGACTTTGACCAAAATTAAGTCCCCTGAAGGACCGCGCTGTTGGAGTACTCCAAGCACATTGACGTCAAATTCTTCAATTGTGTCGCCCTGCACCACCGTCTTGGCCACACCGCGCATGCCTTCCCGCACATCCGACGGCGGCATGATATCGACCGCGTTGGCGAAGCCGGTTACTAATGTAAAGAGAAGCGTCAGCAACCATACCGATCGCCGACGCTTTTTGAATACGTTCATATCGCTCCTATTTGGTTTCCACGATCGCGACTTCGTCGCCTTTATTGATCGTTGCACCGACTTGCGTTTCCACTTTTGTTACTTTACCGTCTACCGTAGCCCGCGCTGCCGGCATCGAACCGGCCAACGATTCGACGGAGACAAGCGGCGTGCCTTCTTTGACGTCCGTACCTACCGGCACGACATCGGTTACTTTACCCGTTAATACGGTTGTATGAACCACAGCCTGCGCCATGACGCCGACCACGCCCAAAACAGCTAAGGCCGCGGCCAATAATAAGGACGCGCGCATGCGTTTTTTGCTTTTTTTCATAGTATCACCTCACACGCATATTATACCATATTGCCGTCTGCACTTACGCGGAGTGCGGATTTTCAAAGCCCAAAGAGTCACGCAACAAGGGCATTTCCCACAGCGCTTTGCCCGCGCCGATGGCCACCGCATAGAGCGGATCTTCGCCGAGATACACCGGCACGCCGAGAAATTGTGTTAAGTAACGATCTAACCCGCGCAAAAGCGCGCCGCCACCGACCAGCATGATGCCGTGCGACGAAATCCATTGACTGAGTTCGGGGCGTGTTTGATGTAACACTTCATGCAACGCCTGTGCGATCTGATGCGCGTAGGGAATCAGCGCCGGTCGCAACATGGCTGCCGTGATTTCCGTTTGCCGCGGTAAACCGGTTTGACTGTCTTTACCCGCGCATAGCGATGTGGCCATCGCGTTTTCATCGACATCGCAGAAACGCTGTTTCAAACGTTCACAGGTGAGGGGACCGAGCAACAATCCCGTTTCCTGTAAAACGATTTTCGCAATCGCCCGATCAATATCCATGCTGCCGAGCGGCAGCACTTCCGTATCCACCAAACCGTTCGCGTCCACCACGGCCAGATCCGTTTTGCCCGCGCCCAAATCGGCGACCAACAGTCCCGCTGTTTTGGCTTTATCCAAATCGGCGCCGTACGCCGCGGCAAGCGTTCCCGGCAAGCGCACCGCTTTCCGCGCGCCCAAAGCCGCCGCCGTTCCCAACAGAGCCGCCGCAGCGACATCGCTTTGCCGTCCCGCCATCGTCATCACCAGGCGCGGACGTTTCCATAAACCCGAAACCTGTCGCCCGACAAGTTCACGTACCAAGTGCGCCGCCGCGGAAAAATCGGTGATGACACCGCGTTCCACCGGTCGCACCAAGGCAAGTTCCTGCGGTACGCGGCCGGCCAAGGCCGCTGCTTTCGCGCCGAGCGCCACGACCTCGCGTGTTTCCCGGTCGACTGCCAGCACCGATGGCTCCCGTACCACGACACCCTCGCCACGTACATACACTACCGTGTTGGCGGAGCCCAAATCGACAGCGATATCCGTCGCGCCGACACCGGCCAGCCAATCGAGCAGGGAGTGTGAGCGATGTTGCCGCGTCGCGGGCGGTGTCCGCCGCGCACTTTTGCTCCGTACCGATTTACGTTTATTTCCGAACAATGTCTGCTCCCAAACCGCTTAATTTTTCTACAAAACGGTCATAGCCGCGATCGATGTGGTGCAGATGTCCGACGGATGTCGTTCCGTCCGCCACCAGACCGGCCAGCACCAAGGCTGCGCCGGCGCGCAAATCGGTCGCTTCGACCGGACAACCTTCCAGGCGTTCCACGCCTTCGATCACGGCGCTGCCGCCTTCAATTTTAATTTTGGCGCCCATGCGAGTCAACGCATCCACATGCATGAACCGATTTTCAAATACGGTTTCTTTGACCACGCTCGTGCCCTCGGCAATTGTCGTGAGCGCCATAAACTGCGCCTGCATATCGGTCGGAAAACCCGGATACGGCAATGTTTTCACGTCGACCGCCTGCAAGCGATCCGGACCGACGACGCGAATGCCGTTGATGTCTTCCACCACGGCCGCGCCCGCTTCTTTTAACTTCGCGACCAGCGGTTTGACGTGCTCCGCCAACGCGTTTTCTACATACACATCCCCGCCCGTCATGGCCGCCGCCACCATGAAAGTACCGGCTTCGATACGATCGGGAATGACATTATGCACGACACCATGCAGTTCTTTCACGCCTTCGATGCGGATCACATTCGTGCCCGCGCCGCGAATGTTCGCGCCCATGCTGTTCAAAAACATCACGAGATCGACAATTTCAGGCTCTTCCGCTGCATTTTCAATGACCGTGCGACCGTCGGCAAGGCATGCCGCCATCAACGCGTTTTCGGTCGCGCCGACACTCGGAAAATCGAGGTAAATCTGCGCGCCTTTCAAACCGTTCGGCACGACGGCTTCCACATAGCCGTGCCCCAAATTAATTTCCGCACCGAGTGCGGCGAACGCTTTCAAATGCAGATCAATCGGTCGGGTGCCGATCGCGCAACCGCCCGGCAGCGAAATTTTCGCCCGCCCCAGCCGCGCCAAAAGCGGCCCCATAACCAGAAACGATGCCCGCATTTTGCTGACCCATTCATACGGCGCTTCATAAGATGTCAGCTGTGCCGCATCAAAACGCAATTCATTTCCCGTTTGGGAAACCACGACGCCGAGCTGTTCCAACACTTTACAAATGGTCGTGACATCTTCCAACTGCGGGATCTCCGGCAAGGTGCTCGGAGTAATCGGCAGCATCGTCGCCGCAATAATCGGCAACACAGCGTTTTTGGCGCTGGAAACGCGCACTTTGCCGGAAAGTCGGCGACCGCCTTTAATGAATAATTGTTCCAACTGTTTCCTCCACTATCGGGGCTATACTGTATCGTAAATCGCAAAAATAAAATTGATATTTTTATGTGTATTCGAGATATTTATATAATAACAAGTATACCATGTGATTTCAATCGGCTTGGAAACGCAAAAAGAACACGGTTAACCGCGTTCTTTTTGCGTTTCCCAATCGGAACGTACTACGTGTTCCCCGTTGTCACTGAGAAAATCACCGATCATAATATACAGTCGCTGCGTGTCTATTTCCAAAGGCTTCGCCAAATCATCCGCGCCTAACGGTTGAATCAATGTGACATCGCGGTACACGGAAAAGAGGTACGCCTCTCCGCTGTAAAAAGACGAGTCGTACTCATAATCCAGCACCTCACTGATGGCCGTGCGAATCGCGTCTCCCTGCGTGCGCACATCAACGGCAAACACATCGCTTAAAAGTCCCAAAGGCGCGGCAAATATGTACATGGTTTCCCGCCGTCCGTCTAACGTGACCTGGCGCTTTTTATAATCCATAAGCAGCACTCCAATTTGCATTCATTGTAAAAGATTTTTCATAAAATTACAATCTTACGATACGTGCAATATCTCTTGCCGATGATCGAGAAGCGAAGCTGCTGTAATGACGTTTGCCAAATTCGTATGCTTACGTTTAATTTTTTTAACATTTTGATTACTTTCCCGTAATACAAGTGTTTAACGCGTTGCGCCCAGTGCATGCAAGCGCTGTCTGGTGCGCACGAAGGCCGCGTGACGTAAGTTTGCTATTGCGGTTTATGCCATATAATCTTATACTAATGGACAATTGTATTTTTATTATTCGTTGTTTTATTAAGGATGGTGGATTATGAAAACTGCTGTAGCGCCGGGAAGGCCCAAAGGAATTTTGGGCTGGATCGAAAGAGTGGGTAACCGCGTTCCCGATATTACGATTTTGTTCATTGGCGCCTTTTTGATTGTCTGCGTAATCTCGGCCCTGATGTCGCCGATTCATTTCTCGTATATCAATCCTGTCACCAAAGAACCGATTCGTATTATCAGTATGCTGGCACCGAGCCAACTTGTTAAATTGATGACGAAGATGGTTACGAATTACTCCGGTTTCCCGCCGCTCGGCATGGTCATCGTGGCGACATTGGGCATCGCCATCGCCGACGGCTCCGGCTATATCCGCGCGGGGCTACGCAAGTTGCTCGCCGTCACGCCAAAAGCGGCGCTCTCGCCGATTATTATTTTGGCGGGTATGTTGAGCCATATCGGTCCGGATACCGGTTACGTGATCATCATACCGATTGCCGCCTACATGTTTTACGCGGTAGGTAAACATCCGCTCGCCGGTATCGCCGCATCATTCGCCGGTATCGCCGGCGCGTTTGCCGCCAACTATACACCGAGCGCGATTGACCCGATCATCCAGGGCTTCACGCAAAGCGCGGCGCAGATTATCGCCCCTTCGTATCAAGTCAACATTTTATGTAACTATTTCTACATGTTCGGCGCGACGTTCGCCGTCATCCCCGCCTGCTGGTACATCACCGAAAAAATTGTCGAGCCGTGGCTGTGGAAAATGTATCCGCTTTCTACCGATGCGGATATTGAAGCGGAAACGAACAAGCCGCTCACCGCAAAAGAAAATCGCGCGTTCTATGCCGCCAGCGCATTCCTCATTTTGTTCATGGTCGGTTTGTTCTGGGCGCTGTCCACACCGGATTCCGTATGGCGCGCGTCGGACGGCACGATCGCAAGCTTTAAAGCGCCGGTCATGCAGTCCCTGGTTTCGTTGATCTTCGTCATCGCCGGCGGTACCGGTTTGATCTACGGCATTATGTCGGGTAAATTCAAAAGTCCGAAAGATGTCACCGCCGCGATGGAAGATATGACGCATACTCTCGTGCAATTAATCGTATTCTACTTTTTCGCGGCGCAGTTCCTGTACGCGTTCAACGCGTCGCAGATCGGCGTTCTGCTCGCCGTTTCCGGCGCAGACTTCCTGCGTTCACTGGCGATGCCGCCGCAGCTTACGATCGGCGGAATTATTATTTTCGTCGGTCTCTTGAATTTAATCATTACTTCGGCTTCGGCGAAATGGGCCATCTTAGCACCGATCTTCGTCCCGATGTTGATGGGTGTCGGCATTGCTCCGGAACTGACGCAGGTAGCGTTCCGCGTCAGCGACTCGGCCGTCAACGTCGTCACGCCGATGTTCGCGTTTTATCCTTTGATCATTACGTACTGCCAAAAATACGTCAAAGAAGCCGGCATCGGCACGTTGAGTTCCATGATGCTGCCTTATACGATCGGCTTGCTGGTGACATTGTCCATAGTCCTCTACGTGTTCTGGGGTCTCGACCTGCCGCTCGGTCTGCAAGCTTCGTACTTATATCCGCGCCCGTAAGCGCTTAATCAGAGAGAGGAGTCCTGAAATTGGAATACATGAGTCGTGAATCTTTACTGGAACGTTTCTTGCGTTATATCTCGATCCCCAGCCAAAGCGATCCGACCGTCAGCGAAATCCCCAGCACGAAAATGCAGTGGGACATGGTACGCGAGTTGGAAACGGAATTAAAAGAACTGGGCTTGGAAGATATTCATGTGAGCGAACACGCGGTTTTGACCGCGCGTTTGGCCGCCACCGCCGACGCTCCGGAAGGCACGCCGGTCATCGGTTTTTGCACCCACGTCGATACGGTAGACGTGCAGCTTGCTCCGGAAATTTCGCCGCAAGTCGTGAAAAATTATGACGGCGGCGTCATTACGCTCAACAAAGAAAAAAATCTCGTGCTTGATCCGGAAACGGAAACCGCGTTGAAAAATTACGTCGGCGACACGATTGTGACGACGACCGGCAACTCCGTGCTCGGTTCCGATGACAAAGCGGGCGTCGCCGCGGTCATGGGCGCGATCACCGAACTGGTGAAAAGCGGCGCGCCGCACGGTGAAATTTACCTGGCATTCGTGCCGGATGAAGAAACCGGTTTGCGCGGCAGTAAAAAAATGGAGCTCGATCGTTTCCCCGTCGACTTCGCGTACACGCTCGACTGCTGTGAAATCGGCGAAGTCGTTTACGAAACGTTTAACGCCGGCAGCGCCGTGATCAACATCCAAGGTGTCGCCGCGCACCCGATGTCCGCCAAAGGCAACATGGTCAATCCGGTACTGATCGCCTGCGATTTCGTGCAGTATTTTGACCGTTTGAAAACGCCGGAAAACACCGACGGCACCGACGGCTACATCTGGGTGCAGGGCATTTCGGGCAACCAGTCAAACGCGAGCGTCGAGCTCAACATCCGCGATCATCATCGTGATCGTTACCTCGGCTATAAAGATTACATCAAAAAAGCGGTCGCTTTCTTAAAAGAACGGTATCCGCGCGCGACGATCGAACTTTCGATGGAAGATGTCTACGCCAATATTAAAGACGCGAAAACGCCGGCAAACGAATTCGCCGTCGATCATATTTACACCGCGATGGAACGCCTCGGCATCACGCCGAAAACGCTTTCGATGCGCGGCGGCACCGACGGTTCGTACCTGTCCTCGCAAGGCATCTTCACGCCGAACTTCTTCACCGGCGGCCACAACTTCCACTCGGTCTATGAATATTTACCGCTTAATTCCTTAGTGAAATCGTCGGAAATGGTGCGCACCATTATCGATCTCGTTCAGGAAGACGCGAAAAAATAACGCAATTAAAAAGCATCGCCGCAAGGCGATGCTTTTTTTGTGTCGTGAATATTACGCTTGCCGGCGAGTCGGTTTGCGCGTTTTGAGCAGTACCAACACGATCGGCGTGACAATCACGGCCGCGCCGATGGCTTCCGGAATGCCGTTGGCGATGCAAATGCCAATGATAATATTAACTACCTGATCGAGCGGAACATGACGCATTTCCGCGAATTCTTTAGCGTACAAAATATACGTCAAGCCCATGACCATGATCGTGTTCATCATCGATGTTACCAATGCGGACACCGCGATTTTAACGGCCTGCGCTCCCGGCATGGCGCGGTACACGAGGTACGCGATCAAACCGAGCAGCACGCGCGGCAATACCGAAATGAGCGGATTCAAAAACACGATACTCATCAGCGTCGGCGCCACAATATTTTGGAATAAGCTGAAGCAACCGAAAATCAAACCGGTCATCATGCCGACGCGCGGTCCTTCCACAATGCCGCCGATAATCGTCGGAATATGCAGAATGGTCGCTTTCATATAAATGAGGTGAATAAAACCGTAGCCCGTCAAACCGAGCAATGCGGTAATACCGCCTAAAAGGCCGGTGATCACAAGCTGCCGTACCGTCATAAACGAACGTTTCGTCGGCGGCGCTACGTTCGGCCGTTCGTCCGCAGGCCGCTCCGCTACTTGCGAATCCGCCTGCAAATCATTAATCGGTGATGTCACTTCCGTCGTGCGCGGCTTGTCCGCCGCCGGATCTTTTTGCCAATTTTCCATTTTGTTCCTCCGTTCTTATTCCTTTAGGGATATAAGTCGTTACCAGAACCGTACGATTGCGCTTGCCCATGCAAGCTGCCGTAAATCAAAAGCATTATAGAGATAATCGCCTGCCTTGTCAAGACGGAAGGCTGCCGTTATAATCAAATTTATACGATACGCGTCTTTCGGTATGACAGACGTTCCTATGTCGTTTACGCGCAATGCGCATGCAAATAAATGAATCACGGAAGGAGTCCGTATGGATTGGCTTTATCTTTTCATGGAAGATTACGGCTACTGGGCGCTGTTTTTAACCATGGTTGCGGAAAATATGAATATCCCGATTCCGAGCGAAGTCGTTTTAGGCTTTGCCGGTTATCTCGTACATCGCGGCACTTTCACCTACACGCTCGCCTGCGTGGTCGGCGTCGCGGCGGGACTGGTGGGATCGCTGCTGTCGTACGCTATCGGTTACTACGGCGGCCGTCCTTTCTTACAAAAACATAAACATCTCTTTTTTCTCTCGCAAACGAAACTTTCTTCGGCGGATGATTGGTTTGCCCGCTACGGCGGCATTGCCGTTTTGACCGGCCGTCTGTTACCGGGCATACGCACATTTATTTCGCTGCCCGCCGGAATGGCGCGCTATCCGCTCAAACCCTTCATCTGGTATACCGTGATCGGCACGATTCCCTGGACGATGCTGCTCGTTTGGCTCGGGTTCCAGCTGGGCGAGCATTGGGAAAATCTTCTGACCTACGACATGGAACTGTTTATCGGTTCCGTCGTCGTGGCCGCCCTCGCCTATGCTTATTACCACTACCTGCGCAAACGTCGCTCCCAAAATTCGCAAAACGCAAACCGCTCCCATGACGACAAATAAAGATTAAATTTGTCGCGCATGTTGCCGGTTGCCGCATTTTCATGCATTGACTTTGCGCAAGAATAACAATCCGCGAGATTTGCGAGAAAAATAATTACCGACCGCCCGAAACACGGTCAACTTGGTGCCGCGCATCATTCTTTTATAAAAACAGCCGTCTCTTCGGAGACGGTTTTATGATGCCGGCATCATAGATTTTTTCCCTTATAAATGATAGAATTATATAGTTAATATTACGGAGGTGCGTGATGAAGGCGGTCATTATTACCGTGAACACGCTGCAGCGCGATGAGAACGGCCAGGAAGAGAGTATTGAACTGACCACAAAGGGCACGTACGAAAAACAAGGCGACGTGCAAATTTTGTGTTACGACGAATCTTCTCTGACCGGACTTACGGGAACGCGGACAACGTTAAAATTGTTTCCGCATTCGCTCGTGCTGATGCGCGACGGTAAGATCACGCAGCAACAGGAATTTTTGCCGGGAACCTCGCAAAAATCACTGTATGAGACCCCCTTTGGCAACGTCACGCTGACGATGTACACGCATGAGCTGACGCATACGCTCACGAACGGCGAGGGAGAAATTGAACTCCGTTACGACGTCGCGCTGGAAGGCGTCCATGCGAATTATAACGAACTGATCATACGCTCACGAGAGGACGGAACGAACTGATGGATTTACGGACGGAAATTGGTGCGGCGCTGACCGACGCGGTCAAAGCGGCCGTCACTAAGGGAACACTTCCCGCCGGCGACTACCCCGAACCTTTTCTGGAACAGCCGCCGCAAAAAGAATTCGGTGATTTTGCCACCAATCTCGCCATGCAATCGGCGAAAATCGCCCGGCGCGCGCCGCGGCAAATTGCAGACGCGATTCTGGCGGAGCTCGACTCCCCGCTGATTGAACGCGCGGAAATCGCCGGCGCCGGTTTTATCAATTTATTTTTGAAAAACGACGCAGTCTACGATATTTTAAAAGAAATTTTGCGCAAGGGTAATGACTACGGCAACCTGCCGGAAAAAAGCGACGAATACATTCAAGTCGAATACGTCAGCGCCAACCCCACCGGACCGCTCCATATCGGTCACGGCCGCGGCGCGGCGTTCGGCAGTGCGCTGGTGAACCTGCTGCGCGCCGCCGGCTACCCGACACAGGCGGAGTACTACATCAACGACGCGGGCAACCAAATCGACAATCTCGCGAAATCGGTCGATGCACGTTACCGTGAACTCTTGGGTGAAACGGTTGAATTTCCGGAAGACGGTTACCACGGCCGCGACATCATCACGACCGCACAGACGATCATTGATGAGGACGGCGACAAATATTTGGCCATGCCCGCCGCCGAACGCCTCGCGATTTTCAAAGAGCGGGCGCTCAACGCGAAACTTGAACGTTTGCGTAAAGATTTGGCGGATTTCCATGTGGAGTTCGATCAGTGGTTCAGTGAACGCACATTGCATCCGGAAGCGATTGAGACGGCGTGCGCCGAACTGAAAGCGCGCGGCAAGCTGTATGAAAAAGAAGGCGCGCTGTGGCTGAACACCACTGCATACGGCGATGACAAAGATCGCGTTGTCATACGCGCCAACGGCGTCGGCACGTATTTCGCCGCCGATATCGCGTACCACCGCAACAAGTATGAACGCGGTTTCACGCAGATGATCAACATCTGGGGCGCCGACCATCACGGTTACGTCGCGCGCGTCAAAGCGGCGCTCACGGCGCTTGGCTATGATCCGGATAAACTCGAAATTTTGCTTTTGCAAATGGTCAATCTCTTGCGCGGCGGCGAAGTCGTCAAGATGAGCAAACGTACCGGCAAATCGATTACGCTTGCCGAACTGATCGAAGAAGTCGGCGCCGACGCGGCGCGGTATTTCTTCATCATGCGTTCGCTCGACAGCCAGCTCGACTTTGACATCGACTTGGCAAAATCGCACAGCAATGAAAATCCGGTGTACTACATCCAATACGCCTACGCGCGCATTCACAGCATTTACCGCCAGGCGGAGGAAAATCAGATCGCATACGGCGCTTGGGAAGATACCGATTTCAGTTTGCTGACGGAACCCGCCGAACTGGATCTGATTAAACAGATGAGCGAGTATCGCGAGATGATCGCAAACGCGGCCGCCGCGCACGCGCCGCATCGTCTGGCTCGCTATCTCTATGAACTCGCCGGTCTGTTCCATTCGTTTTATAAACAGTGCCGCATTTTGGGCATTGATCAGGAACGCCAGCAGGCGCGTTTGGGACTGATCACAGCGACCAAGTATATTTTATGGCACGGATTAACCATTCTCGGTGTCAGCGCGCCGGAAAAAATGTAAAGGAGGACGCATGACTAAGTACATATTTGTTACGGGCGGTGTCGTTTCTTCGCTCGGTAAGGGTATCACCGCCGCATCACTCGGCCGTTTACTGAAAAACCGCGGCTATCGGGTCACGATCCAAAAATTCGATCCGTATTTAAATATCGATCCCGGCACGATGAGCCCGTACCAACACGGTGAAGTCTTCGTAACCGATGACGGTGCGGAAACGGACCTCGACCTCGGTCATTACGAACGCTTTATCGATATCAACTTAAGTCAGCGTTCCAATGTGACGAGCGGTCGCATTTATCAAACCGTCATTTCGCGGGAACGTAAAGGCGATTACCTGGGCGGGACCGTTCAGGTCATTCCGCATGTGACGAACGCGATCAAAGAACAGGTGTTCCGCGTCGGTCAGGAAGTCAATGCCGACGTAGTTATCACCGAAATCGGCGGCACGGTCGGCGATATCGAAAGCCAACCGTTTTTGGAAGCGATTCGCCAGGTGAAAAAAGATATCGGCAAAGAAAACGTTCTGTATATTCACGTGACGCTTCTGCCGTACATCTCCGCTTCCGGCGAATTGAAAACGAAACCGACGCAACACAGCGTGAAAGAAATGCGCAGCATCGGTATCCAGCCGGACATCATCGTCTGCCGCAGCGAATACCCGATCTCACAGGAAATGAAAGAAAAAATCGCGTTATTCTGCGACGTCGATGTCGACGCGATCATTGAAAATCGTACCGCGCAAAGCATTTACGAAGTACCTTTGATGATGCAGCATGAAGGTTTGGATAAAATCGTTCTGCGCAAATTACAGCTGGAAGACAAGCCGCTCGATATGAGCGATTGGGAACACATGGTCGATCGCATGCTCCACCCGCAGGGCGAACTGGAAGTGGCGCTCGTCGGCAAATACGTTTCGCTCCACGACGCGTATCTTTCCGTCGTCGAATCGCTCGATCATGCCGGCTATGCGTTTAACCGCAAAGTCAACATTCGCTGGATCGATTCGGAAGAAATCGAATCAGCCGATGACATCGCACCGCTTTTTGCGGGTGTGGACGGTATCGTCGTCCCCGGCGGTTTCGGTTCTCGCGGCGTGGAAGGCAAGATCCGTACGATCCGTTTCGCGCGCGAACATAAAATTCCCTACCTCGGTTTATGTCTCGGCATGCAATGCGCCGTGATGGAATTCGCCCGCAACGTCTGCGGTATTGAAGATGCGATTTCGAGCGAATTTGATACCGACGCCGCACATCCGGTCATTGACCTGATGCCCGACCAGGTCGATATCGAAGATAAAGGCGGCACCATGCGCTTGGGTCTGTATCCCTGCAAGTTGGTCGACGGCACGCGTTCGCGCGCGCTTTACGGAGAAGAATTGGTGTATGAGCGCCATCGTCACCGCTATGAATTCAACAACGCGTATCGTAAGCAACTGACTGACGCCGGTTTAATTCTCGCCGGCACCAGTCCCGATGAACGTCTGGTGGAAATTGTCGAAGTCAAAGACCATCCCTTCTTTGTCGCCGTGCAGTTCCATCCGGAATTCAAATCGCGTCCGAATAATCCGCATCCTCTGTTTTACGGATTCATTCAGGCGATGGAGCAAGAAGCAAAATAAAATCAAAAAACACCGGAAATCTCCGGTGTTTTTTTTGCACAAAAAAAGAGCTGCCGCGGCAGCTCTTTTTCTTTTTTCGTTTACTCTTTCATTAACTCTGCTTTTCGTGCGCCCGCGCGCAGGAATACCACCGGAATCATAATAAGTCCGACTTGTCCCATCAGCGGATACAGAATGCCGATCAATTTACCAAAACCGATCTGCGCGCCGAAGTACGCCACAATCCCCAAGACCACCGTCACCGCGAGCATCGGCGTACGGCCAAGGCCAAAGCCCTGAATGCGGTTCAGCACGAGCCAAAACATCGGCGCCGCCGTGGAGTAAATCCCCAACAAAAGCACCACAGAGAAAATCATCGCGAGAATCGGCAGATGTTGTTCCGCCAGGAACAAATTCGGCACTTCGTAGGTCACGATCTGATCCGGATAGCAAAGCATCGCGAAGACGATCATGATGACCGACAGCATCAGGAAAACGCCGCCCATCACGCCGCCCCAAATCGCTTCCTGGCGATTGCGCGCGCGCGTGCCGAGTCCGGCAAGAAAAGGAATCCCGCCCAAAACCATGCAAGCCGCATACAGCACCCCACTGAACCAAGCGGTATCCAACCATTCATACGCCCCGAACCACCAGCCGGCGGTCGCGCGCAAATCGAAGAGAGCCTGCACTTGCGCCCCCGTCAAATCATTGCCGTAGTACGTGCTGGTCACTGCGGTCACGATACCGATTAAAATCGTAAACACGGTAATGACCGGTCCGATCGCGCCGATAATATCGACCAAACCGTTCAAACCGAGCAACACGGTCATGACGCAAAGAATCGCCATGCCGAGTTTGCCAATTTCCGCACCGACGCCGAAGTATTCGCCGGCTACGGCGCCGGATCCGGCGAACATAATGGAAACGACGCAAAAAAGGCAAACGATCGTGAAAATTTCCAAAATGTAACCGATATATTTACCGCAATAGTAGCGGAAAATTTCCGTCTGCACGGTCAAATTCAATTCGTGTCCTTTGACCATCAGAGCCGCGCCCATCGCGGCGAAAAGAAACATGCTGACGAGCGCGCCGATGTAACCCGCCGGTCCGTACGATGTGAAAAATTGCAACACTTCCTGGCCGGTCGCAAAGCCCGAACCGATCGTAAACGCGATGTAAGCTCCCGCCAGTTTCACGACGTTCCAAATGCTTACCTGCTGTTGCATGACGCTCCCTCCACTTCTTTTTCCACGGCCGCCAAACGCGGCAGGAGTTCCGTCAAATCACGCGGCACACGCAAACGGATATGGCGTTTACCGATCCCGTCAAAATCTTCGCCGCGTTCGGTGATAATGCCGTGCTGCAGCATCACGTCAAATAAATTAAGATCGCGTTCCGTATACAAAAGCACGATCGGCACCGTATCGCCGGTAACGGATGCCTGCAATACGGAAAGTGCCTCCAGCACGCGTGCTTTATTCGCCGCAATCTGCGTTTTGGAGCGCGTGATATGTTCGCGATCACGTAAGGCGATCGGCGTCAAACGGGCGGCGGTTTCGGTGACGACCATTTCCGCCGGCAATTTCTGCATGATCGGCATAAATGCTTGCGGCAATACCGCGTAACCAGTCCGCAGGCCGGCTAATCCGAACCCTTTCGAAAGCGTTTTGACGACGATCACATTCGGATACTTATTAACCAAGGCGACCGCCGAATTTTCCAGCGGCATAAAATCGCCGTACGCTTCATCGACGATCACCATCGTGTCCTGCGCCGCCGCTTTTTGCGCCAGCTGCTCGATGTCCGCCAGCGGAATCATTTGACCGGTCGGGTTATTCGGATTATCCAAATACACGAGCGTATGCTCCGGACGCAGCGCTTCGATAAAACGCGCGACGGAGAAACGGAACTGCTCTTCTTCCCGCAACGCGACGACGGTGAGTTGCGCGCCCATCGCGCGCATATCGGTGGTCGCGGAAGAAAACGTCGGTTCGCCGACGAGAACATGAGTCCCCTCATCAATAAAGAGCCGGTTCAGATCGATCAACATGCCCATCGATCCCGTGTGAATCGCAAGTTGCTCCGGCGCAATTTTCGCCGCCGGCGCGAGGTATTCGCAAATCGCCGCGCGCAGTTCACGGTACGGATAGCTCGGATACGGCGAGATGCCGCTGAATGTCTCCCGATACAATTCCTCCGTCAGTTGCGGCGTGTAGCCGAACGGATTAATCCCGAGCGAACAATCGATCGCGTCATCGGGAATTGTGTCACCGTGCACGTAACTTTGCACCTTATAATCTGCCAAACTGTGTCGAATTCTGTATTTCATACTGCCCCTCCTACCATGCTGCGACTTTGTCGATTAATTCTTACTATTATAATATGATCCCCGCTGTTACGCAATGCGCGATGTTTTCAGTAACTGTACGTCAAGCGCAGATACAGGCTGACCGCAATGCCCGCCGTCAGCAGCGCCATTACCAAGTAATCGCGCTGTTGCGGCGTCACGGCGCGGGTAAAGCGCGTGGTGCCGGCACCGAAGCCGCGAAGCTCCAGCGAAAGCGCCATCGTTTCCGAACGCGCGAGCGATTTCAAAACGAGGGGCTGTACCACGCCGAGATACGCTTTGCTGCGGCGCAGATAGTGTCCGTTCTGCGGCACGCCGCGGCAAGCCTGCGCCTCGAGTACCGCTTTGTTTTCCGCCAGAAAATCCGGCACAAAACGCAACGCCGCCGTGAACATGAACGCGTATTCATACGGGATGTGCAACTGCGTCACGACCGCGGCCGTCAGATCCTGCAAGCGCGTCGTCGTCAACACCAAGAGGAAAACGCCCGCCAATGCCAACATCCGTAAACCCGCGACATACGCGGACTGCAACGTGCCGCCGCCAAGGTATTGAATGACGCCCAAAAGGATCGCGAAGAAAATAAATGCCAATAACGCTTTGCGATTTTGTTGCAACACGCCGGCGGCGATAAAAATGACGATTTCCGCGAGAAACAGCGCAAAGAGCGCCGGCGGACTTTGTAAAAACAAAACGGCGAGCGACACCGCGACAATCATGAAAATTTTTGTTAAAGGAACCAAGCGCGTCATTTTGCACCTCCGTCATCGGTATGATGGGAAACGTCCCGCCCGTCGCGGTACATGCTTGCTAAAAATGTTTGCGGCTCGCCGTTATAAACGACGCGACCGTCGGCGAGCATCACGACGCGTTGCGCGTACCGTCTTACCACATCGGGCGCGTGCGTGACCAAAATAATTCCCAATCCTGCTGCCGCCAATTTTGTTAAAATCTGCATCAGCTGGCGGATATCCGCCGGCGAAATGCCGCTCGTCGGTTCATCAAGGATGAGAAATTCCGCGCCGAGCGCCACTGCCGAAGCCAATGCGACGCGTTGCTTTTTCGCCCGCGAAAGAAGCGGCGGGTACGCGTCCCGTTCTTCTTCCAGTCCGCATAATTTCAGCGCCGCCTCCGCTTTCTCGCGAGTCTCTACCTTGTCGCGTCCCTGCTCGAGCGGGCCGAATGCGATTTCATCGTACACCGTGGTGCAAAAAAGTTGTCGATCCGCCTGTTGAAATACGTACCCCAAAAAACGACTGCGTTCACTCGCGGATAATCTCGTCAGTTCCCGACCGTTCAGCTCGATGCGTCCGGAGGTCGGCCGTTCCAGTCCCATCAAAAGTCGTGTGAGGGTCGTTTTACCGCTACCGTTTTTGCCGACCAAAGCGGTGATTTCACCGGCCGCAAAAGCCAGCGAAAGATCATGAATCACTTCGCGACCGTCGGCGTACGCAAAACATAAATGCTCCGTTTTCAGCATGTCGCCCTCCCCGCGACGACTGCCGATGCCGTCGCTTCCTGATACCGATCGGGCAACAAATCACGGAACGTGGCGTCCGCCTGCATGCGGCCGACCACTTCATCGAACGCGTCCACCATGACCAAACGTCCTTCATCCAACAGCGCGGCGCGCTTGGCATACGGCGCGACTTCCGCCAACTGCGACTCGGTAACGACAACGGTCAAACCGTCTCGCTGATTCAGCGTGCCGAGCAATTGGTAAAACGCTTGCGTGCCTTCCGGATCAAGCGCCGAGGTCGGCTCATCGATGACCAATATCTTCGGCTCCGTCGCGAGCACCGACGCGATGACCAGGCGCTGACGCTGACCGCCGGAAAGCGTCGCCACGTTGCGTTCCTCCAAGCCGCTCAAACCGACTTTCGCTAACGCCTCTGCGCTGCGGCGCGCAATTTCCGCGGCAGCGTAACCGCGATTTTCCAAGGCGAATTCCATTTCTTCAGCGACGGTCAACGTCACCAGCTGCGCATCGTAATCCGGTAAAATCGTGCCGACTTTAGTCGCGATCTCCGCGATGCTGTGCTGCGTAATCGCCAGATCTTCCACAAAAACCATGCCGCTCATGACGCCGCCGTAGTAATGCGGAACCGCTCCGCAGAGCGCGGACATCAGCGTCGTTTTACCGGCTCCCGCCGCGCCCGCCAACACCAGAAAGTCTCCGCGTTCGACCGTCAGATTGATATCGTGCAACGCGTCCGCTGTCGCCTGCGGATAGCGATAGCTCAAATGTTCGATGGAAAATGCCGCATCCTGCTGCGGTCGTAAAGCAAGTCCCGCGTGCGACACGTTGGCGACTTCCGCTTGCGTCGTCAGTGAAGCATGCAGCAGCCGTTGCGCCGGCGCGTACAGGACCGGCGTGATAACGCCGTTAATGACCGCGACCAAACCAACCGCCGGGAGCATCGCATACAAATATACATTGGTCGCAATCCCGAGCATGTATGTCATCAGCGATACAAAAACGAACCCGCTGATCAATGTGGCGACGCCGCCGCAGACCGCGCTCAGGATGCTTTTTTGCCGAACGTGCGGCAAAATCATGTGCGCGAAACACGCGGCCGTCATCGCGCCCAAAGGTTCGCTGATCAGATTGCCGTAGGGAAAGCCCGATTTCGAGGTCAGAATTTCGATGCAGGCCGCCACCATGCCGATGCCGAAACATTGGCGATACGTCGGTTTCGTCAGCAAAATCGCCACGCAATACGTCGCGATCATCCAATTCGGCGTGAACCCCGCGATGGAGGGAGACGCGATATGTAGAATCGTCCCGATGGAAAGCAACAAAGTCGAAACGGTCAACCAGCGAAATTGCCCGCCGCGTGTTTTTTGAAATACCAATGTTTGTGTTTGCATGTTATCTCCTTTCCGATGCGGACAATAAAAAAGCCTCCCGTCCACATCCATATCCAAATGATATGGGGACGAAAGGTATCCTTCCGCGGTGCCACCCCGCTTGACTGTCATCAGTCCGGCTTACTACGTACGGCGATTTGCGATACGCGCTTCGGGATAGCGGCCGAAGGTGCCGTCGACGCCTACCCCGCGCAGCGGATCGGGTCGTATCTCCCGGGCCCATTCGCGTCGTCCTCCCGCGCCGATCTTCCACTGTCACCGGCTCGCTTTAGCGTTTGTTACGACGGTACTCTTCCCGTTCATCGATGATTTCATTTAATTACAGGTAGAATAGCACAAAAAAATAGCAGTGTCAATTTTTCTCCAAAATATTTTTAACGTGCATCATGACTGTCATAACGAATCTATATGAGCACGGTTTCCCGATGTTATAATAAAAAAGAATGGATTGTCTGTGGTATATAGGAGGCAATGTGAGTTCATTTACCGTGTGGCATTGGTGCGGAATTTTTCTCGCCTTCGCCGCCGTCTTTATCGCGATTTTTGCGACAGCGCAAAAATCATCCTTGGAAAATTTCAGCGTGGGCGGTCGCGCGTCCGGTCCGTGGCTTGTCGCCGGCGCGCTTGTCGGCACGATCGTCGGCGGCTCGGCCACCGTCGGTACCGCCCAAGGCGCCGTGAGCGCCGGTTTTTCCGCTTGGTGGTTTACTTTCGGCTCAACGCTCGGCTTTATTCTGTTGGGTAAAGTATACGCCGGACCGTTGCGCGCAAGCGGCTTAAAAACCATCGCCGAGTATATGGCGGCGCGCTACGGCAAAATGGCAGGCGTAGCGACTTCCATCGTGTCCGCTTTGGGAATTTTCTTTTCGCTCGTCGCGAGCGGCTTGGCCGGCATTCATTTCATGCAAATTTTATTTCCCGTCTCGGAACTGACGGGCACTTTGCTGCTGCTCGTCATTGTCGTGTTGTATGTGTTGGCCGGCGGCATTCGCGGCACGGCGGTATCCGGCATCGTCAAAACGGTGTTGCTCTACAGCACGCTGATTATCGCGGGCGTTTACGCCTGGCGCGGCTTGGCGCAACTTCCCGCAGCCACGGTGTGGCACGCCGACTGGCTTTGGCCGCAGAGCGGCAACGGCTGGCGCATGTTCGCGACGAACTGTCTTTCCGTCATTATCGGTGTCGCCGTGACGCAATCGTATGCGCAGGCGCTGTACAGCGCGCGTGACGCCGAAACCGCGGCGCGCGGCAGTTACTTGGCGGCCGCACTTTGCATGCCGGTCGGTTTGCCGCTGATTTTAATCGGCATCCATACGCATTTTATGACGCCGTCGATCGACGCCGTCACCGCATTGCCGATGTTTATGCAGATGCACTTGCCGGCGCTTTTGGCGGGGTTGGGAGTCGGCGCGATTTTACTTTCCATCATCGGCTCGATCGCCGGACTGTCGTTGGGCGCCGCCACCTCGATCGCCGTCGATATCTTCGAGTTGGGATTTGGCGTAAAGGGACAAAAGCGGCTGCTTTTCATTTTGCAGGCGGCGCTGATTATGCTTGTGCTCGCCGCTTTTTCGGTTTCGTTATACCGCTACCACTCCCAGATTCTCTACTGGAATTTCCTTTCCTTTTCGCTGCGCGGCGCGGGCGTTTTCTTACCCTTTTTACTCGCCATTTACGCCAAAGGACCGACCTCGGAAAAAAGCACGACGGCGAATATTCTTTTCTCCACTCTGATCGCCGTGCTTTCCATCGGTAACGATACCTTCACGCTCAATCCTCTCTACGTGGGCATCGGCGCCTCCGCCTGCTGGCTGCTCGTGGAAACGATTTGGCGGCGCATTGATCGTCACTAAGGTGCCGGATTTCATCATCGCAATGCTATAATAAAATCAATTCGAATTCGGTTATATGTTCAGAAACGGTTATTCATTATGAAAAAACACAATCTCCGTTGGTTCGCGCGCGTCAGTCTGCTCGCGGCCATTGCCGCCGTATTGATGCTGTGGCAATTTCCGCTGCCGCTGATGCCCGCTTTTTTAACGCTGGATATCAGCGATGTGCCCGTCGTCGTCGGCGCGCTTTTGTTCGGCTGGCCTGCCGGCGCCGCCATCGCCATCTTAAAAAATTTATTGCATCTGCCCGTGTCATCCACTTTCGGTATCGGTGAAATCGCCAACGCGACGTTGGCGCTCACTTATATTACCGTTGCAACGCTGCTGCGCCGTTGGGGATGGCTCGCATATGTGGCGGCCACCTGCGCCATTGCCAGTGTCGCCGTATTTCTCAACTTTACGTTGCTGCTGCCGCTCTATCAATCCGCATTCGGCATCTCGACCGCGCAACTTTTGACCATGTCCGCGCGCGCCGGTTCCCAACTCATCACTGTCTGGGATTTCATGTGGTGGGTGATCGTGCCTTTCA